>JBGPOB010000035.1:0-16996 GCA_041487815.1 Xanthobacteraceae bacterium
GCGCCGGCCGCGAGCAGGAACTTGCGGCGGGTAGCGGATTTCGCTAGCTGCCCGGATTCACCTGAAATCTTTGCGCGAGACATGGGCTTACCTCTCCCTCGGTAGATCGTTGTGTTGTTCTATTGCCGTTGATGACGAACCGCCGGTTCGGCAACTCTATTCCGCCGGCCGATGGAATAATCTGCACTTGGCACGGTCAATCCACAAGCGCGGCGGTAGCGCACCGGCGCCGAACAGACTATCGACTAAAGTCTTAGTTTGCCAGCGGCCGCACTGCTACGATGGCGCTACGCCTGTTCGGGCGCGGTGCGAACGCGAAAGCGCACGCCCGTCAGACCAGATCACGCGCAAAATCAAAATGTTGGCGGAGCAAGCCGATACAACTCGGACTGATCAGGCGCTAGATTTCCAATGGCTTGGACCCGGCCCGGCGATACCGGATCGGCGGGCCGCTGGGCGTCGCAGACACCATAGGAGCAGCACGTGAAAAGCTTCCTATCCACGCTGGCCGTTATCTGGCGGCTGGCCATTCCTTATTTTCGGTCCGACGACCGCTGGCCGGGGCGCGCGCTGCTCGGCGCCGTGATCACGATCGAGCTTGGCATCGTGACAATTACGGTGTTGCTCAACCAATGGAATAACCGGTTTTACAACGCCCTGCAGGAACGCAATTGGGACGCGTTCGTCGGCGAATTACTTTATTTTTGCGTCCTCGCCGCAATCTTCATCGTACTCGCCGTCTACCAGCTCTATCTCAATCAATGGCTGCAGATCCGCTGGCGCCGGTTCATGACCGAACGTTATCTCGCGTCCTGGCTCGACGCCGGCAATCACTACCGCATGCAGCTGCTTGGCGACGCCGCCGACAACCCCGATCAACGCATCGCCGACGACATCAAGCTTTTTATTGAGAATTCGCTGAGTGTTGGAATTGGCCTGCTGTCCTCAATTGTAACCCTGGGTTCGTTTCTGGCCATCTTGTGGGGCCTGTCGGAGCAGGCGCCGTTGGCATTGTTCGGCAGCGCCATGACGATCCCCGGATATCTCGTGTGGGCGGCGTTGTTCTACGCCGTCCTCGGTACCTGGCTCACCCATCTCATTGGCCGGCCGCTGATCAATCTTAATTTCAATCAGCAGCGCTACGAGGCCGACTTCCGTTTCAACCTGGTGCGGGTGCGCGAAAATGCCGAGCAGATTGCATTGTTGCATGGCGAAATCGCCGAACGCGGGAGATTGCTCGATCGCTTCGGCTTTGTCGTGAGCAACTGGCTCGCGATCATGCAGCGGCAAAAAAAACTGACCTCATTCACCGCGGGCTACAACCAGTTTTCCAGCGTCTTTCCGTTTCTCGTCGTGAGCCCTGCCTATTTCGCCAACGCCATCCAGCTTGGCGGCTTGATGCAGACTGCGTCGGCCTTCGGCAGCGTCCAGGGCGCGTTGTCATTTTTTGTGACGTCGTATCGGCAGATTGCCGAGTGGCGCGCCGTCATCGACCGGCTCGACGGTTTCGAAGCTGCGGTCGCCAACGGGAAGCTTAGGGCATCCACGCCGCCGGCGGTCGAGATCGCCGCGCGCGTCGACGCCGCCGGCGTCGATATCGCGGCGCTCGAATTGCGCCTGCCCGACGGCAGGCCGCTGGTTGCAGCGGACGGCGTCGCGGTCCGGCCGCACGATCGGGTGCTCGTCAGCGGGCCGTCAGGATCCGGCAAGTCGACGTTGTTTCGCGCCATCGCCGGCATCTGGCCGTTCGGGCGCGGGGTGATTTCGATGCCCGCCGGAGCCAGCGTAATGGTGCTGCCGCAGCGGCCCTACTTGCCGATCGGGTCGCTCGCCGCCGCGGTCGCCTATCCGGCGCCGGCGGCCGAATTCGCTCCGGCGGCGATCCGCGAGGCCGTGGCCGCGGTCGGCCTGCCGGCGTTGGCGCAGCGGCTTGACGAAGAAGCCCACTGGAACCGGATGCTGTCGGTCGGCGAGCAGCAGCGGCTCGGCCTCGCCCGCGCCTTGCTGCACGCGCCGCAATACTTGTTCCTCGACGAGGCCACCGCATCGCTCGATGAGCCGGCGGAGGCGGCGCTCTATAAGCTCGTTGAATCAAGGCTGCCCGACAGCGCCATCGTCTCGATCGGCCATCGCTCGACGCTGGCGGCGTTTCATAAACGACGTTTGGAGTTTGCGCGCGACGGCGACCTGTTCCAAGTGCGCGAAGGCGCGATCAATACGGCCTGACCCTGCAACAGGCGATGCGGCACGGTGCATGCAGGCTTGCGCGGTCGCTGAAAAAACGGGGCGACCGCTGGATCAGCGACCGCCCGAGATCAGGCTAACGATGAAGACGCGTTACCTTAATGCTGCATTACTTCAGAGCGCCGAGCGTGGCGTCGAAGGAGAACTTTGCGAGGAAGACCGAGCCGCACCATTTCGAGCTAGCCCCAATCGGATTGTAAGTCGATCCGACCAGCGCTGGGTTGATCGTTGCAGTGTGGTCGCTGGTATAGACGGCGCAATCACCCTGGGACAGGTCGGTGTCGGAGTAGCGCAGGTCGAGCGTGAACACCTTGTAGGTCAAGCCCAAGCCGATGTTCCAAGTAACGTAGTCGACGTAAGGGGTGCCGAATTGGAACGGATTGCCAGGAATACCCGTGCCGTAAAACGCATCGCTGGTGCCAAGGAACTGCTCGCCAATTTCACCCGAGACGTACCAGCCAACCTGGCCGTTCCAGATCGCGGCGCTGGCGGGAGCCGTGTACTTCAGCGTCCCAGACAGATAGGTGCCATCGGCGCCGGTGTTCATGATGTTGGGCGAATAATAGAGATTGCCGCCAACCGCCCACTGGTCATTAACCGTCCAGGTCGCCTTGGCGTAAACTTCCCAGAAGCTCATGACTTCCTTGGCGACGAAGTTGCCCGGTGTGACAAAGCATCCCGCTGGGGTCGGAGCAAATGCGAAGCAATTTCCGCTCGAATAGTAGTAATACCAAAAGCCAAAATCGAGCGCGAGCGGCCCAAACGTCGGCCGGATACCGCCATAGAGATCAATTTCAGCGGCTGCATGATTGGGGAAATCGATGCTCTCACCGGAGATGCCGCCGTAAAGCTGCACGCTCGGTGACATGTTGTAGCGGAGTTCCGTATAAGCCGCGACCGAGGCCCGATGGTTCGACTGCGTGATGCCGCGAAAGAGGTAGTCGGTCATCAACGCGCCACCAAAAGCAACATCCCATGGACTCGGCGGCGGCGGCGGTGGGGCCGCCTTCTTCGCCATCAAGTCCGCAGCAAAGGCGTTTGCACCCGACAATGTTACGGCCGCAACAGCGGTCAAAACCAACTTTTTCATCGTAAGCCCCTATTCGACTTTCTGGCCATTCCACCCGCCGTTGGGTGGACTTAGGCAAGCAGTCCCGCGCCGGCCGGTTGCTTGCCGCAACTTTCAGAATCGGCCCTCGGAATTTGCTGGAAAAATTAACTATGGGGTGGCCACGGCCAGCAAGAGAATTCAATTGGCAGTTGCTGAAATTTTGGGCGAAATGACCATCGTTTCACAAATCGTTCAAAGCTGTTGCGGGAAAGCAACATTTTCGCATTTGATTACCGTGACATCACTCGGGGTTATCAACATTGGCCACAGCCGCATTCACGTATGCGGGCAGGCGCAGCGAAGCAGCACAATCGCGGTTCGACAGGTGAGCCAATGCACCATGATTTCAGGCGGATAAGGCTCAACCGATGGGAGCTGCAGCGGGCTTATTCCGGTGCGCGGGCAGGTTCGGCGGGCGGGTGCGTAGCCACAGTTCCATCGCGGCAGGCGGTGACCCACCGGTCGCCCAATCCAACAACTCGACCGGATGCACGACCGGGATGTCGGTGCCGGCGGAAATTTGCGCAATGCAGCCGATGTTACCCGCCGCGATCACGTCCGGCTTGACGCTGACGATATTGGCGACCTTGCGGTCGCGCAGCCGCGTCGCCAATTCCGGCTGCAGCAGGTTGTAGGTCCCGGCCGAACCGCAGCACAGATGGCCGTCCGGAATATCCGCGATCGTGAATCCACAGCCGTCGAGCAAGACTTTCGGCTCGCGCACGATCTTTTGACCGTGCTGCAGCGAGCACGCCGCGTGATAGGCGACTTTCAACCGCGGCCGGCCCGGCGGCGGCTCATTCAGCTGCAGCGTGCTGACGTATTCGCAGATGTCGCGCGCGAGCGCCGCCACGCGCGCCGCCTTGTCGGCATAGGCTGGATCGTTGCGCAGCATGAAACCATAGTCCTTGATCGTGGTGCCGCACCCCGACGCCGTGGTCGCGATCGCGTCCAGTCCGCCGCGTGCGATCTCGTCGGTCCAGGCGTCGACGTTAGCGCGCACCTGCGCCAGCGCTTCATGCTCGCGGCCCATGTGGTGGGCGAGCGAGCCGCAGCAACCTTCGCCGGCAACCGTCACGACCTCGACGCCGTGGCGTGCGAGCAGCCGCGCGGCGGCATCGTTGATCTGCGGCGACAGCACCGGCGCGACGCATCCCGTCAGCAGCGCAACGCGGGCCTTGCGCACACCCTGCGCGGGGACGATACGCCCGCCTGCCGGCAGGTGCGGCGGAATGCCGTTCGGCGCCAGCCGCAGCATCGCCGCGAGCCGGCGCAGCGAAAGGACATCAAAGAGTCCCGCGAACGGCTTGCCGATAAGCGCCAGCAGCAGCGCGAGCCGGAACAGCCGCGGCCGCGGCATCAGCTTTGCGAGCAGCACGCGCAGGAAGCGGTCCGTGAACGGTCGTACATAGGTTTTTTCGATGTGGGCGCGCGCGTGATCGACAAGGTGCATGTAATGCACGCCCGAGGGGCACGTGGTCATGCAGGCAAGACACGACAGGCAGCGGTCGATATGCGTGACGACCTCTTTCGACGCCGGCCGGTTGTTTTCCAGCATGTCCTTGATCAGGTAAATGCGGCCGCGCGGAGAATCGAGCTCGTCGCCGAGCAGCACATAGGTCGGGCAGGTCGCGGTGCAGAAGCCGCAATGCACGCAGGCGCGCAGGATTTTGTCCGCTTCCGCGATATTGGGATCGGCGAGCCGGGCAAGGGTGAACGAGGTTTGCATCAAACGCCCGCCCACATGCGCCCGCGATTGAGCACGCCGTTGGGATCGAAACTGTCCTTGATCCGGGCCGTGAGCGCGGACAACGCGCCTTCCTGCGGGCCGAACACGGGCACGACCGCGCGGATTGCGGCCGGTGCGCGAACGAGCATTGCATGTCCCCCGCCAGCCGCAACGGCGCCGCGCACCACATCCTCGCCGGCATCCTCTGTCGGCGCCAGCACGGCCCACACCAGACCCCCGGCCCAATCATAGATGAATTCGGCATCGAGCTTTGCCGCAATCAGACGGCCGATCTCCGCGCCGCTCGTTGGCGCGGTCGAAATGCGCCAGACCGGGTAAGTACCGGCCGGTCCGCTCGCCGCCAGCGGCGCAGCGTCGCGGATCGCCCGCCACAGCGTGAGCGAACGCGCCGCCTCGATGACCGAGATCTCGCCGAAGGGCTTCATCAGATCGGTGAGCGCGGCCACGCGGTGTTTCACCGAAGGCTCCACGCCTTCCAGCCGCAGAACCGTCGCGGCGCGTGCCGCTGCGAATTCGAAGTCAAGCTGCCGGGCGATGCGGGCCGGCAAGTGTGCCGCGCCCGAAACGTCGCAGAACGATCCCATCGCAGCCGACATTGCCGCGATCGCCGCGGTGTCGGTCATTCCATGGACGGCGAGTGTCGCCTCGGTTTCCGGCCGCGGCAGCGTCTTGATGGTGACGTCGGTCATGACCGCAAGCGTACCCCACGAGCCCGCCATCAACTTGCAAAGGTCATAACCGGTGACGTTCTTGACCACCCGGCCGCCGGACTTGAACGTCTCGCCGCGGCCTGAAACGGCGATCACTCCCAAAAAATGATCGCGCGCCGCGCCCGACTTGATTCTGCGTGGTCCCGAAATATTGCCGGCCAGCACGCCGCCGATGCTGCCGCTGCCGGGGGCGACCCCAAGCAGAGGCCCGAAATCCATCGGCTCGAACGCCAGGTGCTGATGATTGGCTTCGACCAGCGCCTCGATTTCCGCCATCGGCGTTCCGGCT
This sequence comes from Xanthobacteraceae bacterium, assembly GCA_041487815.1. Lineage (GTDB taxonomy): Bacteria > Pseudomonadota > Alphaproteobacteria > Rhizobiales > Xanthobacteraceae > CANJBX01. The sequence goes on from JBGPOB010000035.1 coordinate 6,105, forward strand.
TTCGCCGACAGCACGAGTTCTTCCGGCTCGTAGAGCGTGACGCCGGCGAGATGCGACAGATCGAGCGTCGCATCCCATTGCGCGGGGCGCCCCAACGTGCGTTTGCTGCCGCGCCCGACGACCTCCAGCGCCTTGGCCTCGCCCAGCGCCCAGCGCACGGCGGCTTCGACGTCGTTGGCATCGCGGGCATGGAGAACGTCCGACATCGACGGCTAGAACCTTGGCAAGTCCGGAAATGCCGTCTGTCCGCCGTGGACATGCATGCGGCCAAGCTCCGCGCAGCGATGCAAGGTGGGGAACACCTTGCCCGGGTTGAGCAAGCCCTTGTCGTCGAACGCGCATTTGAGCCGCTGCTGCTGATCGAGATCGACTTCCGAAAACATCACCGGCATCAGATCGCGTTTTTCGACGCCGACGCCATGCTCGCCCGTCAGCACCCCGCCCACCTCGACGCACAGCTTGAGGATGTCCGCGCCGAACGCTTCGCAGCGTTCGAGTTCGCCGGGCTTGTTGGCATCGTACAAGATCAGTGGATGCAGATTGCCATCGCCGGCGTGAAATACGTTGGCAACGCGAAGTTCATATTTCGCCGACAACTCGCGCATGCGCGCGAGCACCTGCGGCAGCCTTGCGCGCGGGATGGTTCCATCCATGCAGTAGTAATCCGGCGAAATCCGGCCTACGGCCGGGAAGGCGGCCTTGCGGCCGGCCCAGAACAACAGCCGTTCGTCCTCGGTTGCCGAGACCCTGCACGTCGTGGCGCGGCACGCCCTGGCAATCGCTTCCACGCGCGCGATCAAGTGATCGACCTCCACTTGCGGCCCGTCGATTTCCACAATCAGCAGCGCCTCGACGTCGAGCGGATAACCCGCGTGCACGAACTCTTCAACCGCATGAATCGCGGGCTTGTCCATCATCTCCATGCCGCCGGGGATGATGCCGGCACCGATGATCTGGCTCACGCATTCGCCGGCGTCCTCGGAAGATTCAAATCCGACCAGCACCGCGCGCGCAGCCTCGGGCTCCTTGAGTATGCGGACGGTGACTTCGGTGACGACGCCGAGTAATCCCTCCGAGCCGTTGACGACGCCGAGAATATCGTAGCCGGCGGCGTCAAGGTGTTTGCCGCCGAGGCGCAGCACTTCTCCCGTTATCAGCACAATTTCGCACCCGAGCACATTGTTGGCGGTCATTCCGTATTTCAGGCAATGCACGCCGCCCGAATTCTCCGCGACATTACCGCCGATCGTGCAAGCAATCTGCGAAGAGGGATCCGGCGCGTAATAGAAACCTGCGCCCGCGACCGCGCTCGAGATCGCAAGGTTGGTGACGCCCGGTTCGACGACCGCGACGCGGTTTTCGAAGTCGATCGCCAGGATGCGGTTGAACTTGGCCATCCCGAGCAGCACGCCGTCGCCCAGCGGCAGCGCGCCGCCGGAGAGCGACGTGCCCGCGCCGCGCGGCACAACCTTGACGCCATTGGCGTGGCAATAGCGCAGGATCGCCGAAACCTGGTCCACCGTCTGCGGCAACACGACCACCATCGGAAGCTGGCGATAGGCCGTCAATCCGTCGGACTCAAAAGGCTTCATCTCGTGCTCGGAGGCGATGACCCCCTCGCCGGGCACGATCGCGCGCAGCGCCGCCACGATTTCGGCGCGGCGAGCTAGGACATTGGCATCCAGTTCCGGCATTGCGACCATCAACGAGCCTCTTTACGGGGCGGGCCTTCCACTATAATTGAAATTCTGTGCGGTGGCTCGGCGAGTTTGCCTTCATGCTGACCGCCCGCGCGGGTTCCAGTCACCGATATCATCGTAAATAGTCATCGAGGTTCGCGAATGCGGAAATTCTTGATCGTTGGGCTGGTTGCCGTCGCCTGGCCAGCGCATGGACAGGACGTCGAAGCAGGCGAAAAATCCTTCCGCAAGTGCACCCCGTGTCATGCGATCGGCGAGAACGCGCAGAACAAGGTTGGGCCGGTCCTGAATGGGCTCCAAGGACGCAAGTCGGGAACCATCGAAAAATACACCTATACCGACGCCAACAAGAACTCCGGCATCGTTTGGAACGAGGCAAGTTTCAAGGAATACATTTCTGACCCGCGCGCGAAAATCCCGGGCACCAAGATGATCTTCCCGGGCATCAAGCAGGAAAAAGAGCGCAACGACCTGTGGGCCTATCTCAGCCAGTTCGCACCCGACGGCAAAATCAAGAAATAACCCGGCGCGCCGGTACGCCTGCAACGGCTTGATTGATGCCGGCGGCAATGCCCGCCCCGAGCGCATGGACCGGCAATAGCCTGCCCCCGACATGTTCAGGCGTGGAACGGTTTGCCGCCCTGCCTGCGCAAAGCCAGAGCTTCGCTGCGGCGAAGGCAGGCAAGATCATGCGCCGAGCTAATGAATTAGCGCGCGCAAATCGCGACATCGCACGAATTCACCGACATGGCGGACGCCGTCTCACAACCGCCCGATTGACGCGTTGGATAGAGCGGGCGCGCGGGCGCGCAACCCGGTCCGCGCGCGATCTCGCCGATCCATGAACAGGGGCGCGTCATGGCGGACACCTATCAGTTCGGCATCGAGGAAGAATATTTTCTCGTCGACGCCGAGACCAAGGCCATCATGACGACCCGCCCCGCCGCGTTCCTCGCGGCGGTCAAGAAGTCGCTCGGCGATCAAGTCTCCGGCGAAATGCTGCAGTCTCAGATCGAAGTCATGACCAAGCCGCACGTCGACATGGCGAAAGCAAATGCCGAGTTGCGACATTTGCGCCAGCAGGTCGCGAGGCACGCCGCCGAGCATCGGCTGGCGATTCTGGCGGCGGGCACGCACCCCACCGCCAAATGGGAACTGGCGCTGCAATCGCCGGGCGCACGCTACGACACCGTCATGCAGGACCTGCAAATCATCGGGCAACGCAACATGCTGTGCGGCATGCACGTGCACGTTGAACTGCCGGACGGCGATGATCGCATCGACGTCATGTACCGCATGCTACCCTATCTGCCGCTATTTGTTGCATTATCGACATCCTCGCCGTTCTGGCAGTCGCATCGCACCGGACTCAAGGGCTACAGGCTTGCCGCCTATGACGAACTGCCGCGCACCGGCGTGCCGGAACTATTCCGCACACGCAAGGAATTCGATGCCTATGTCGAGGCGCTGACGCGCGCCGGCGTGATCGCGGATTCAAGCTACGTATGGTGGGCCATCCGGCCTTCGCTCAAGCACCCGACGCTGGAGCTGCGCGCACCCGACAGCTGCACGTTTGTCGACGATGCCGTCGCGATTGCAGCGCTGTATCGGGCGCTGGTCCGCCAACTCTGCCACAATCCGTTGCGGAATTGGGAACTGACCGCCGTCATGCGCGCGATCATCGTCGAGAACAAGTGGCGCGCCCAGCGTTACGGCGTCTCGGGCACATTCGTGAACATCAATGGTGACGGCGCCGTTACGGTTGCCGAAATGCTGGAGCGCGTGATCGAGGACGTGATGCCGCACGCCGAGGCGCTCGGTTGCGCGTCGCAACTGCGCCGATGCCGCGCCATCGTCAGCGCCGGAACATCGGCCGATGCACAGCTCGCGGTTTTTGAACGCTACGACAAGACCAAGGGCCGCGAGCAAGCGCTTGCCGCCGTCACGGACTGGCTCGCGACCGCGACGTTGCAATAGGTAAGCGCGCCGGGCAACGGGATTTACCTCGCATCGGAATTTCGGGCTCACACCCTACGCTTCATCCGGTCGCGGCCAGGGAGCCTGCACCACGAGACCGCGCGCGCGCGCGTCGATGATGCCAACACCGCGCAGGACGACAAGGGTGACCGCCTGGATCGCCGCGCGTGCCGCCGCCTCGCTGTCATAGGACGGCGCCAGCGGTCCGACGAGAACCTCCATCACGGTTCCAAACATCGCCGCCGCCGCCAGGGCACAGTTCTGTTCGGGCAAGTGCGCGCCGGCAACCGCGGCTGCAATCAGCCTTTCAAATTCGGCGGCCAGCGACTTGCGCGCCGCCAGGCGTAGCGCATCGGCTGCGGTGCCGTCGGTTGTTGCCAGAACCGCCCACGTCAGCCGCCGCCGGCGCACCGCGCGCGCCGCCCATTCGATGATGACGACGGCGATCGCGGACAATGGACCAGGCGCGCCGCCTGCAGCGCGGCGAATGGCGGCGAGGTCACGCTCGGTGACAAACGTAATCAGTGCGGCAACGAGATCGGATTTCGAAGGAAAGTAGCGATAGACCGTACCGGCCGCGATCCCGGCACGGGCGGCGACGTGCGCGATTTGTATCGCCTCCATCCCGGACTCAGCGGCAAGCGCCTGCGCGGCCTGCACGATCGCATCGCGACGCGCATTGAAGCGCTGAATCACGCGTTCAGTACGGCGATAGGCCACTGGACGTCTGCGCTGCCACGCCGAAAGAAATGAACCATGATTCGCACTAAAACAAGTATGATTTTAGGGTCCGTTCGCCTGCAAACTTGGCATTTTCGGCGCGCCGACATTCGCGATCGGCTCGGAGATTTTCTCGGGCGACGACCGGCTCGAGGAAACGCTGGATTTCGCGTCACGATCGTGACTTTGCGATCCCCTCAGCACGCAATTTCGCCAATGTCGTCGTCGGCGTGATCGCCTCGGGATCGATCTTGAGGTGAATAATCGCCGGCTTGCCGGATTGCTCCGCGGCCTTGAAAGCCTTGGCAAATTCCGCGGTCTTCTCGACCGTGACGCCGAAGCCGCCGAAGGCGCGCGCATAGGCGGCAAAATCCGGATTTCTCAGGATCGTCCCCGACACACGGCCGGGATAGTCGCGTTCCTGATGCATGCGGATGGTGCCATAGAGGCCGTTGTCGCAGACGATCACGATGATCGGCAATTCGAACTGCACGGCAGTTGCGAATTCCTGCCCGTTCATCAGGAAATCGCCGTCGCCAGACAACGCGATTACGATGCGCGCGGGATCGAGCCGTTTGATCGCCACCGCCGCCGGCACCGCATAGCCCATCGAGCCCGACACCGGGCCAAGCTGCGTGGCGTAGCCGCGCACGCGATAGAAGCGATGCAGCCACGCGTTGAAGTTGCCGGCGCCATTGCAGATGACCGATCCGGTGGGGAGGTTGTCGCGTAGCCAGACCATAATCGCGCCGAGGTTGACGCCGCCGGGCACCTCGGTCGCGGTTTCGGTCCAGGCCAGGTAGTCCGCGTGCGCGGCGTCGGTCTCGGCACGCCATCGAATCTCGCCCGGCGGTTGCAGGCCTTCGAGCGCGGCAGCGAACGCGGCGGGCGAAGCGTTGATCGCAAGCTGCGGGCGATAGACGCGGCCGAGTTCTTCCGCGCCCGGATGCACGTGGACGAACGTCTGCCGCGCCCGAGGGATTTCGAACAGCGTGTAGCCCTGCGAGGGCACCTCGCCGAGCCGTGCGCCAACGGCGACGACAAGGTCCGCCGTCTTGATGCGCGTCAGCAATTTCGGATTGACGCCGATGCCAAGGTCGCCGGCGTAACTTGCGTTCAGAGCATCGAACAGGTGCGCGCGGCGAAAGGTCGTTGCCACCGGCACGGCAAAACGCTCGGCAAAGCGCGTGACCGCCGCGCAAGCACTCGCCGACCAGCGGCTGCCGCCGATGAGAACGATCGGGCGCTGCGCCGCCCACAGCAACTTCTGCAGCTTCATCATGTCGGTCGCGCCCGGCCAGATTTCGACCGGCTCGAACGCCGGCGCATCGGCGACGGAAAGGCGCTCGCGCTGCATGTCCTCCGGCAGCGCGATCACCACCGGCCCGGGCCGTCCGCTGGTCGCCGCGTAGAAGGCGCGCGACACAATCTCGGGAACGCGCGCCGCATCGTCGATTTCAGTGACCCATTTGGCGATGGAGCCGAACACCGCGCGATAGTCGAGTTCCTGAAACGCTTCGCGCTCGCGCATGCCGCGCGCGACCTGCCCGACGAACAGGATCATCGGCGTGGAATCCTGGCGCGCAATATGCAGCCCGTGCGCGGCGTTGGTCGCCCCCGGCCCGCGCGTGACAAAGCAGATGCCGGGCCTTCCGGTAGCCTTGCCGATGGCCTCCGCCATGATCGCCGCGCCGCCTTCCTGCCGGCATACCGTGAGCACGAGATCGCGATCATGGAACGCGTCGAGCACGGCGAGATAGCTCTCCCCCGGTACGCAGAAGACGTGATGTGTTCCGTGGACGATCAGCTGATCGACCAGCACTTCGGCGGCGGTCCGCGTATTGTCATTTGCGGGCATCGCAAATCCCCGTGGTCGGGTCGCGGACCGAAGCCTCCGCGCCGCTGGCGACGTTGTCGGGGACAGGCGGTCGCGTCAATAGCCGATCGCGGGGACCACGCCCGTCAGAAAAAAGGCCCGCGCGTGGTGCGCGGGCCTGCCAACCGGCTATGGAAACCGGTCAACCCTTCTTGATCTCGATCTTCTTTTCCTTACGCATCGATTCCGCCGATTTCGGCAAATGAACGCGCAGCACTCCCTTGTCGAACTTGGCTTCGATCTTGTTCGGGTCGGTCTCGAACGGTAGCGCGATCGACCGGCTGAACGAACCGTAGCTCCGTTCGACGACGTGCCAATTCTTGTTTTTCTCGTCGCGCTCGATTTTCTTCTCGCCGCGAATCGTGAGCACGTCGTCGGCAAGCATCACGTCGATGTCCTTTTCATCGACCCCGGGCAATTCGGCAACGACGTCGATGCCGTCCTTGCCCTCGGAGACGTCGATGCGGGGCGTCAGCGTCACGTTGCCGCTGGTGACGAACGGCGTCCGACGTGAGAAATCTTCGAACGTCTTTTCAACTTCCCGGAACAGGGAGCCCAACGGCTCCGGTTCACGTCCGAACAGCGATGGCAAAAGCGAACCAACCATGACGACCTCCTATCGTTCTTGTTTGCTGTGCATTTTCGTGATGCCTGCACCCGCTCCAGCGCTCCGGCATTTAATAAAAGTTGATATCTTGGAACTGGCGGTCGCATTGATAAAGGTCAAACGCGGCTTTGAACCATTCGCGGCCGGCAACTACGTCGCGTTCTCGACACTAATGACGTGAAACGTATGCGTTTCGCCGTCCTCGTCGCGAATCGACACGTATTCGCCCGGCTGGAATGCATGCGCGCCAAAACGGTATCCGGCTTCGTCGTCATCTTCGGCGGTGTCGTCGTAGTCGAAAATCCAGCGGGCGTGCTCGCTCCCGCCCGGCTTGTGCACCAGCTTGCCCAACTCCTCCTCATCGCCCCAAAATCTGCGAACCCCGCAATGTTCGCGATGGGCGCGCCATAGGTCGGCGTCGATATGCCCCTTCGCATCGAGTGGTGCGACGAATTCATAGCCGTGCCGGCTCGACCCCGCCGGAAACTCCTTCGAACGCGCGAGGTTGATGCGAATGCGCTTGAACGCATGCGGTAGCTGGGCCATCGGTCGCTCCTGCGCTGAATTCCTGCGCGATCAAACTCAACTTGTGCCGCTACAATGGCGTTCCGTCAAATGTCCGTATTGATGTCGCTCAATTGCCAGAACGCGCTAGTTTGATCGGGTAGCCGCACCGACAAGGCAGACGCCCCGGGAAGATTAGATCACCATGAGCGAGACAAAAGCCGGCCAGCAAGAGGCGTTTGCGCTGCTCGCCGATCCGGCGACGCACGGGGGCACGACTCCAATACGCATCGATACGCATGCCGCCGCGGTATTCCTGGCCGGCCAGGACGCCTACAAGGTCAAGAAGGCGGTCCGATTTCCTTTCCTCGATTTTTCCACGCTGGAAAAACGCAAGGCCGCGCTGGAAGCCGAAATCGAGGCCAACAGGCCGTTCGCGCCGGAACTCTATCTCGGGCTGATCCCGGTAACCTGGAAGCAGGGAAAGGTTACGCTCGGCGGCGAAGGCGACCCCGTCGAATGGGTGCTGCACATGCGCCGGTTCGACGAGGCGCGGACGCTCGACCGCCTTGCCGGCGAGGAGATCGACGCCAACCTCGCGCAAGCGCTGGCCCGCGCCGTGGCCGCGGCGCATGAACGCGCGCCGATCGTTGCGGCGGCGCCCTGGATTGCCGCGCTGCCGGACTATGTCGCGCAGAACACGGCCGCGTTCGCGCAATTTTCCGATCTGTTTGCAACGCACGACGCGCGCGCCTTGACGGCGGCAATGACTGCCGCGCTAAGCCGGGTTCGCCCGTTGCTTGAAGCGCGCGGCGTCGCCGGATTGATACGCCGCGGTCACGGAGACCTGCATCTCGGCAACATCGCGTTGATCGACGGCAAGCCGGTGCCGTTCGACGCGCTCGAATTCGATCCGGTCGTCGCTTCCGGCGACCTGCTCTACGACTTGGCATTTCTGCTGATGGATCTTGTCCATCGCGGGCTCGACCTGGCCGCGAACGTGGTCTTGAACGGCTACTTCGGCGCAACCCGGCGCGACCAGGACCTCGACGCGCTCGCGGCCATGCCTCTGTTCCTGTCGCTGCGCGCCGCGATCCGCGCCAAGGTCACCGCCGCAAAAATCGAGTTTGCCGAACCGGGAAAGCGGCCCGCCATTGCCATGGAAGCCAAACGCTATTTCACCCTCGCCTGCCGCCTGATTGCGCCGCCAGCCGCGCGCCTGATCGCGATTGGCGGCTTGTCCGGCACCGGGAAATCCGTGCTGGCGCGCGGGCTTGCCCCAAATATTCCGCCAGAGCCGGGCGCCTTGGTGCTACGTTCCGATATCGAGCGCAAGACCATGTTCGGCATCGCCGAAACCGAAAAGCTGCCGCCACAAGCCTATGCCGCCGAGGTTACCGCACGGGTTTACGGCCGGCTCGCCGACAAGGCGGGCCACGCCGTTGCCGCCGGGCATTCCGCGGTTGTCGATGCGGTATTTTCGCGGCCCGCCGAGCGCGCGGCGATCGAACATGTCGCGCGCGCGCAGCGCTGCATTTTTCACGGCCTGTTTCTCACCGCCGACCTGGCGACCCGGGTGGCGCGCGTGGGCGCGCGCGTCCTTGACGCTTCCGACGCGGACGCGACGGTGGCGCAGGCGCAGGAAGGTTACGACGTCGGCCATCTCGTGTGGCGCGACGTGGACGCCGCCGGCACGCCGGATGAGACGCTGGCCAACGCACGGGCGGCGCTGGCGAAAGTTCGCTAGCCCAATCCCGCCGCCCGCGCCGCCGCCGCCGCGCCGACGCCGGCGATCAGCGCCAGGAAATCGTTGCGGCGCACCAACGTCGCCGCCAGCGCCGCCGCAATCGCAAGCGCTGCCGGCGCGCCTTCGCGCACCAAAATCGGCAATATGGTCGCTACGACGACGGTCCCGGGCAACGCTTCGAGCATGCGCCGCACATGCGGCGTCAGCGGCACGTGACCCATCAGCCAAAAGCCGCCGGCGCGCATCGGATAGGTGGCGAAAGTCATCGCCGCAATGGCGATCAGCACGCCCAACGAGCCAAGATCAGCGCTCATCGGCAGCCCCCTGGGCGATCCCCTCGGCGATCGCGCCGGCCACGGCGCCGGCGATGATGAACCACCAGCCGGCGAACAGGCGCTCGACCGCCAGCGCGACCGCGCCGGCGACGATCCATGCTGCTGCGCGCCTCGTTGCGCGCGGCGCATTCTGCCACAGCGGGATCAGCAGGGTCGCAAAAAAGACCGGCATTACCAGATCGAGTCCGACCGCGCGCGGGTTTGCCACCAGCGCGCCGAGCAGATAGCCCGCAGCCGTCGCCGCCATCCATAGGACGAAAATGATCAGGCTGCCGCCGAGCAACACCGCCGCATCGTTGCCGCCGTCCGCGCGATAGCGCATGGCGACGAGCCAGCCGGGATCGGTGGTGAAATGCAGCATCGGATAGGTCTGCCATGACGGCAGCGGCGCCAGCCATGGCCGCAGCGAGGCGCTCATCAGAAGCATGCGCGCGTTCACCGTCGCGGTCAGCAGCGCCAGCGCGGCGACAGCGCCGAGCGTGATGCGGTCGGGCCAGACTTCCATCGCGACCATCTGCGATGCGCCGGCGAACACGAAGCCGTTCATCAGCACCATATCCTCGAAGCTAAATCCTTTGCGCGCCGCCGTGGCGCCGACGGCAAGCGCGAACGCGACGATGCCCGGCAAGGTCGGCAAAGCCAGCCGTGCGCCGTGCGCGAGGCCCGCGAGCGACCAGTACGGTTTGTCGGAATTTTGATCGTCAGACGGCATTGAGGTTTCGCAAGAGCGGGCCGCGGCGCGAAAAGTCAATGACGAACGCGCGCGGCATGAGCACTGGGGTATGATCCCGAAAAAGCCTGCCCCCGGACTTGTTCCGGGGGTTGCAGACTTTCCCGCCTTCGCGAAGCCCGCTTCGGCGGGCAAAGCGAGGTCGGAAAAGATCACACCCAAATCAATATGTTAGTACGGCAGTTCGGTTCAATCCGAGTTAATTAGACTCTAGCAGACGCGGTTGCGCGTTGCCAGTTGCTTGACGGCGCGACCCTTGCGGCCAGCGGCTTTCGCGCTCAGAACACGCCCAAAATAATAATCCCGGCGCGCCACGCAGTTTCAGCGCGGCCTGATAGGAATGCACATCAATGCGGCGATGACCAAACCGGCGGCTGACGAACCAGCAACGGCCCATACGCGACTGCAAATCCGGCGAAAGCGATCACCCATGCAATCGCAGCCACGTGCATCAATTCCATCGTGCCGCCGAATGTAGCCGCGACGCGCGCCAGTGCTGCGACCAGCGCGCAGAGGTAGATAATTTGCGTGACGGTCGAAGCGACGAGCGGGTGCCCGGTGTGACCCAGGCTTGCACGGGTCATGACCGCCAGCGTCATCAAGCCGACTGCCCCGGTCGTCCAGGCGTGAATTCCGGCACTGGTGGAGATGTGATCAGGATAAAGAATCGCCCCGCCGAGAAGGAGGAAACCTAGC
>JBGPOB010000036.1:0-16941 GCA_041487815.1 Xanthobacteraceae bacterium
AGTTCGCGTCGATACAAGGCGTGAAAATCAAAAACTGGCGGCTCGCCAGCGCCGATCCTGCGACCATCGAAGCGCTGCTGCATGATCTTGGGTTCAGCTATGTTTCTGTTGCCGGCGGCTTCGATCACGTCACGCAAACAACGATCGTAGGTGGTGACGGTAAGGTCTATCGGTCGGTGTATGGGGATGATTTTCCGCTGCCGGTATTTATTGAGCCGTTGAAGGATGCCGTCTATGGTACGTCAAACTCGTTCTCGATGAGCGACATCCTTAATCGTATCAAATTTATCTGCACGGTTTACGATCCTGGCGCCGGCCGTTACCGAATAGATTATGGATTGGCATTCGGCAGTGTGATTGCCGCATTTTCGCTCTTGGTATTTGGCGGACTCCTTTACCGCGAGTGGAATCGCACTGGGCGCACTTGATCGGTAGGCCGTATTAAGTCGGAGGAACGGGTGATCGGCGCAGTCCGTTACGTGCTACGGCGCGGGTTTGAACTCATTGAGCGGCCGTTCGAGCGATTGTTCGGGCCGGCGCTCAATCCGCTCGCTCAACTTGGTGCGCTCGGCTTCTTCTTTTTCTGGATCGTCGCCGTCAGCGGTATCTATCTTTTCATTTTCTTCGATACCGGCATCGAACGCGCTTACGAGTCGGTCGAATACATCAGCCGCGAACAATGGTTTCATGCGGGCGTGATGCGCAGCCTGCACCGCTATGCTTCCGACCTGATGGTTGTGATGGTGGCAACCCATCTGCTGCGGCAATTCGCTTACGATCAATACCGCGGCGTCCGCTGGTTTTCCTGGTTCACCGGCTTGCCAATGATCTGGCTGCTCTACGGTTCGGGCATTACCGGCTATTGGCTTGTGTGGGACCGTCTCGCCCAATACGTCGCCATCACCACCTCGGAGCTGCTCGACCGCCTGCCGATCTTCGGCGAGCCAATTGCGCGCAATTTCGTTTCCACTGGCACGCTTACCAGCCGCTTCTTCACGCTCATGGTGTTCATGCATATAGCGGTTCCGCTGATCCTGCTGTTCATCATGTGGGTGCACATTTTGCGCATTTCGCGTCCGAAGATGAATCCGCCACGGACGCTCGCGGTGATGTCCCTTGTCGCACTGATCGGCGTGTCGGTTTGGAAGCCGGCGCTGTCGCAGGGCCATGTTGATCTTGCCGTGGCGCCGGTAGGGATTGGCCTCGACTGGTTTTATCTGCCGCTTTATCCATTGACCGATATCTGGGGCCGGGGCGGGGTTTGGGCGTTCCTCGGTGTTTTCTCGCTGATGATCGGCTTGATGCCCTGGTTGCCGCCCTTGCGGCGTGCTCGCGCCGCCGAGGTCGATCTCACCCATTGCAACGGTTGTGCGCGTTGTGCTGAGGACTGCCCCTACGAGGCCATCCGCATGGTCGGGCGCACCGACGGCCTGCCGTTCCCATCGCAGGCTCAGGTAAACGCTGCCTTGTGCACCTCATGCGGTATATGTGTCGGAGCCTGTCCGTCCTCGACGCCGTTTCGCCGCAGCGAGGAGCTTAAAACCGGCATCGACCTGCCCGACTTTACCCTCAAGGAGCTGCGCGAACGAACAACCGCGGCGGCCAAGACGCTGCGGGAGCCGGCCCGCGTTTTGGTCTTCGCCTGTGAGTACGGCGGCGCGCGGCGGCTTGACGGCGCAGTCCGTTTGCCTTGCGTCGCCATGGCGCCGCCATCGCTGTTCGACTTCGTGCTGAGCCAAGATCTGGCGGACGGAGTGGTGATTGCTGGATGCGCCGAGAGCGCTTGCTTCAGCCGCCTCGGTATCGCCTGGACCAAGCAACGCATCGCCGGGACACGCGATCCCTATCTGCGTGCGCGCGTCTCGCGCGAGCGTATTGCCACGATTTGGGCCTCCGCGCTTGCTACCCGCAGGGTCGTCGCGGACATCGCCGCGTTCACGGCGAAAATTGCCACACTACCGCGCAAAAAACTGCGCTCACCGCAGGCCCAAACCAACTTATCGCGGCCGAACGACGAGCATGTGCCCGCACAAGCGGGGAGCGCTACATGAAGTACTTGCAGCTTGCCGGCCAGTTTGTCGTGATCGCAGCCTTGTTCGCCGCCATCGCTGCATTCGCCGACTGGCCCGCCTATCGGCAGATTCCTCGCGGATCGGCCATCGTATTGCTCACTTTCGTTCATGGCGCCGACCGCAAGACCGAATGCCGCCGGCTGACGTCCCAGGAAATCGAAAAACTTCCGCCGAACATGCGGCGTGTGCTGGATTGCCCACGCGGCCGACGTCCGATTTATGTCGAACTAGATCTCGGCGGGAAAACGATTTTTCGCGAAAATCTGCCACCGACCGGCATTGCGGGCGATGGGCCTTCGCGAGCTTATCAGCGCTTCGTCGTGCCGGCGGGCAAATACGACATTGCGGTCCGCATGCGCGACACGCCGCGGGTAGATGGCTTCGATCACGCGCGTGAAACGGAGATTTCTCTCGTTCCGGATCAGATGTTCGTCATCGATTTTCGCCCCGAGCGCGGCGAGTTCGTCTTCCGCTGAGGAGTGATGATCATGGCTCTGTTGCAATGGAAGGATCAATACAGCGTTGGGGTCGATGCTGTCGATTACGAGCATAAGGAACTCATTGAGCTCATCAATCGGCTGCACGACGAACTCACGGCAAGCGGCGAAAAACTTTCAATCAGCGCGTTCTTCGGCGACCTGTTTAGGGGCATCTCTGCACATTTTGCGCTGGAAGAACGTTTCATGCGTGAGCGCAGCTACGATCAGCTGATACCGCACAAGGCCGACCACGAGCATCTACTCGATGAGATTCGCGACATCATGGACGCCTTCGAGGAACATGAGGTCGCCAGCGCTGAGCTCAGCGCGCGGCTCGACGCTTGGTTTTCGCACCATTTCGAGATTCACGACGCCCGTTTGCATAAAGCGCTTGGTCCGCAACCCGACTGAGCGCGCTGCCTATTGTCGCCCACAGCGCCTTGTGAATCATCGAAGTTGTGTTGTTGAACCACCGTCACGCGCATCGAAAGGATCCATCATGCCGATAAAAAAATTCTTGCTAACCGCAGCTATGATCATTGTGTCAATCGAATTGGCACTCGCGCAGGACCTCGTGGCCGGGGCGACGACTTTTAAGAAGTGCGCGATTTGTCACGACATCGGCGTAACCGCGAAAAACAAGGTCGGTCCGGAGCTAAACGGTATCGACGGTCGGCATTCAGGCTCAGTCGCCGGCTATAATTACTCCGATGCCAACAAAACATCCGGCATTGTTTGGAGCGAGGCAACGTTTAAAGATTACATAAAGGATCCCCGCGCAAAAATTCCGGGCACCAAGATGATATTCCCTGGCATCAAGAACGAAACTGAGGCGAAGGATCTCTGGGTCTACCTTAGCCAGTTTGGCCCGGACGGCAAAAAAAAGTGATCATCGATCGAAGGTGTCAATTGCGAAAATTCCATCCACCTTGGAATCGCATCATAGGGTAGAATTATCGCATCAAAAAGAACGGCATTTACAATCCTGCACCACTCGGAATGTTGCTCGCCGACATGTTTAAGTCTCGGAGCCGGTAAAACCGCCAACTAATGTCAGCAGTTGGGCGTAAAGCGGACGTCACGCGGTGGCGGCGTGTTAATCCTCTAATGACCCAACTCGGACATGTGCTGCGCTGGATACCTGATCGCATTCTTATTCTATGACCGGATCGAGGTCGGCGCGAAGGTCGTGAACCACGGCCGCTATGTTGTTTTTCCAGATGGCCGAGGTCTCTATCCGCCGGCAATTGTTCTAGGAGATTCTGCGGCTGATTGCAGAATTGCGACCGCAGCCGCCACCAGCTCCCGCGTGAGACGAATGATGGTCACGCGTTCAAGGGCAACCGACGGGAGGAGTGTGTCCGAATGCCAGAGAAACGGCCAGATCAGCCCTCTCGACTGCCGGCCAGATTGCCAACGTAATGGAATCCGACCGCAGCGCGCATCCGTCTTGCAGGAAGGCCGGAAAAGCGCGAGCATTCACGTTCGTTTGGGATTCATCTGGGGAATCTCGGCTTAGAAGAGACGCAGCATGAGCCAGACCGTGGATCGGCCGAAGGAAATCATCGAATTCTGCCTGAAGCCGCTCGGCCTTTCGAAGAATGATACCTGTGCCTATCGTAAATCAAATCCGGATATATTGGTGACGCCAAACCGTAAAATATGTCGCCGGCCGTGCCCCATGATCACCAAGCCATAGATCAGACGAAACGAGATTGTCGGCACGACGAACAGATCCATCGCCGCGATGCCGTCGGCATGATTATGAACGAACGTCTTCCACCCTTGAGACGGCGGGCCTTGTCTGTCAGGCACCAACGACCATCCTGCCGAAATATTGAACGCAAATGCCCAATAATGCCTTGGCAGAGGCGATTCTCGTCGGTGACTACGCCGAGGTAGCTCGGAGATTACTATGTGCAACGGGCAGATGCACCGACGTTGTTGCGCAACGTCAGCACGCTCGGATCTGTCAGAATGCTTATGCCCATTTTGGTGGCGAGATTGCCATCGGTGGCAGGCTATCCCTTGATGCAAATCAGCGGCCTGAGGCGGGCCACGCTCCGAGCAAGTCCAGCATGTTCGGCTGCAGCCACAACAGCGCCTACGTCCTTGTAAGCTCCGGGCGCTTCTTCAGCTACGCCGCGCGTCGATGGCGAACGAATGAGGATGCCGGCCGTCGCCAGATCGTCAACAATCTTGCGGCCACTCCACTTCTTGAGTGCGGCGTGCCGAGAAAGCGCGCGCCCGGCCCCGTGACAAGCAGAAGAAAAGGCCTTCGCCTCGCTACTCGCCGTTCCCACCAGCACGTACGAACCCGTCCCCATGCTGCCGCCGATAAGCACCGGCTGACCGACGGCACGCAGCGCTTCAGGTAGGCTCTCGTGACCCGGCCCGAAGGCGCGGGTCGCGCCCTTGCGATGAACGAACAATTCTCGTTGTTTTCCGTCGACAAGATGCGCCTCGACCTTGCAGGTATTGTGGGAGACATCGAACAACAGCCGCAGATCGCAGTTTGAGAAATAATGTCCAAATATGCGGCGGGCGTAGTGACCGAGAATTTCACGATTTGCCAGAGCGCAATTGATCCCTGCCCGCATCGCGCCCAAATAGCGTTGCCCGACTTCCGAAGTGATCGGGGCGCAAGCAAGTTCGCGGTCAGGAAGCTCGATACCAGATTCCGTCGCGGTTACGACCATCTCTCTCAGGAAGTCGGTTCCAATTTGATGGCCAAGTCCACGTGAGCCGCAATGAATGCTGACAACGACATCGTCCTGAGCAAACCCAAATACTTCGGCAACCCCTGCATCGAAAATCTCAGCAACGGCCTGAACTTCGAGATAATGGTTGCCGGAACCAAGTGTTCCCATTTCCCGGCGCTGGCGCTCCTTGGCACGGTCAGAAACATTTTCCGGCCGCGCACCCGCCATCGATCCCAGTTCCTCAATCCGTTCAAGATCGCGCGATTCTCCCCAGCCATGCTCAACTGCCCAATGCGCGCCCCCTGCTAGCATCGCGTCCATGTCAATAGCGTCGAGGGCGATCTTTCCCTTGCTTCCAAGACCGGCGGGGATTTGGTGAAACAGTGATTCGGCCAATGACCTCTGCACCGGAAGGATGTCAGCAACTGACAAGCCGGTAAGCATTGCGCGCACGCCACACGAGATGTCGAATCCCACCCCGCCTGCCGAGATTATCCCCCCTTGCTCGGGATCAAAGGCCGCCACCCCGCCGATCGGAAATCCGTAACCCCAATGAGCATCGGGCATGGCATATGACGCTTTAACGATTCCCGGCAGCGTTGCGACGTTTACAGATTGCTCATAGACCTTATCGTCCATATCGCGAATTAGAGATTCATCCGCGTAGATGATCGCCGGTACGCGCATCGCACCGCGTGGCTCGATGCGCCATGTCGTCGGATCAACCTGGGTGAAACGCGTAGGATCCATCGCCGATCTTCCTCCTACACATCGACGATACAAGCCGCGGACCACGTACCATCGGGGCGCTTGGCAACTCTCAGTGCCGTGTAGGTCGCGCCTTTAGGCTCGCAGGCCGGAGCATGACGTTTGACGTCGACCGCTTCACCCCACAGCTTCCCTTCGAGTCGATCGCCTTCGAGGCTTACAGCAAAGCGACTAAACAACATCTTTCGAACTGCCATCTCATAGATGATGGCATTGAGCCATTCGACAAACAGCAACTCCAGGTCTGGCGCGGTACATTTAACTTCCACCAAAACCTCTGCCGCGACCTCCACCTCGGTGACAACGCTGGTTAGCGCGCGGGCCGCTTGCTCGAAAGCCTCCGCCGCCGTGGCCCCCCATCCTCGGATGCCGACATCCGCGTCATGCGGGAAATGCTCCCATCCCGCACTTCCTTCGACCGGCAGCGCAGACCCGCTCATATCATCGATCCAATTGCCGAATCAGATTTTGCGCACTCGCTTGGCAGATTCTCTGTTAACGAGATATGGTATGAACAGCGCCTCAAATAGCGAATTGAACTCATTGCTGGCAGATTTGTTATTCTTCCGCCGGAAATCCGCTCCCGCGGAAGGCAATGTTCACGCGCGCAACGCAGATAAGTAACTAATCCAATCGCCAACTATGGTTTTGATTCACGTCAACATCAGCAACCTGCTGACAGATCAATGAAGACAATAAACTTGGCTACGCAGCAGGACATGGCTTCATGGTGCTCGCTGTAATACAGAACGGGAACCAACGCTCGCCTAACCTTGGAATTGATTACCGGCAATCAGCATTATACCGCGCAGGCCGTCGCTTTAGGAGTCGCCGACAGGTGGTCATCGTCACACGCTTGACAATGGCACAATGATTTGGGGATTCGGAAGCTCTGCATGAAGGTTAGGCTGCGAATAACCAAGGGCAAAGTTGAAATGTACGAAGGCACCTATGATATTTTTTGATGCCGACTTCTTTGCAAGCGCATGCGCACACGCGTGGCAGCAGATGCGAGAGCAAAGACTGACCAAAGCAACCAGCGGCGGAGCGCTTTTCGATGCAATGGACGAACGGCTACTTGATGAATTATACGAAGCGCAGATGAGCCTTTCCAAAGTGGAGTAGTGGCAATCGAGTTTCTCCTTGATGTCCGAGAGACGAAAGGTTGGAGCAACGACGATGCGTTCATCAGGCTCTATCGATATCGGCAAGGAGCCAGCGACACGTCAACAATTCCATCCAATCGATGCAGATGATCTGGCGCTTGACCGAAAACTCGAATTTCTAAGCCAACCAAATGGATATCCTCATCCAGTGGCAGGTGTCACCTGCCGCGAGACCCATATGTCGTGGGTTTTCCTGGCGGGCGATCGGGCATACAAGCTCAAGAAACCGGTGCGCTTTCCCTATCTTGACTTCTCCACCATCGAGCGTCGCGAAGCAGCATGCCGCGCCGAACTGAAGCTAAATCGAAGGCTTGCACACGACATCTATCTCGACGTGGAGCCGCTTACTGTAACGCCACGCGGCCTATCGATTGGCGGGAATGGAACAATCGCGGACTGGCTCGTCATTATGCGGCGGCTCGACGAATACGGGACACTTGAACGCGCCATCCTGGATGATCGCGTGGAGCCACGTCGGCTCGACCGACTGATCGCAACGCTCGTGGGATTTTATCGCCATGCAGACCGGGCGTTGATGTCACCCACCGTTCATCTGCGCGAATGGCATCAAAGTTTGCTGTATAATAAACGAATTTTACTCGACCAACGTCTGGGGCTGCCTTCTGGGCTGGTCAGGCAGATCGATTACGTCCAACGTCGATTTCTTTCGTGCCGCAGTAAGATGCTGGTTCAACGCGTTCGCGACCGCAATATTGTTGACGGGCATGGTGATCTACGCCCGGAACACATTTGGCTCGGGGAAACTATCAACATCATCGACTGCCTGGAGTTCAATCCTCGCTTGAGAGCCGTCGACCCCTTTGACGAAATTGCGTTCTTGACGCTTGAGTGTGAGAGGCTCGGAGCTACTTGGGCCGGAGATTACCTCAAGCGCCATCTTACACGCGGATTGCACGATCATCTTTCCCAAGAATTGTTTCTCTTTTATCGCTGTCATCGTGCAACGCTAAGGGCGCGTCTCGCCATTGCACATCTACTGGAACAAAATCCACGCACTCCAGAGAAATGGCCGCGTCTCGCCCAAACCTATCTGAGATTTGCAGCGGCAACCGCCGTAAAGATTGAACGGGTTCTCAATTCACAAGAAGGTCGGCGAAAGCCTCGTCATTGTGAAGCCGCTTAATCGCTTCCGCAAGAAGTGGGGCGGTCTGAAGGATTTTGAGCTTGTCGCGCGCCGGACCGGCTGGAAGCCTGAACGCAGGCACGCTGTCGCTAATAAGAACATGTTCGATCGCTGGATCGGCAAGGCTTTCGCTTGCCCCCTTCATGAAAAGGCCATGCGTGACCAACGCGATCACCCGTTTTGCTCCTGCCGCGCGCGCGGCACGCGCGGCGCGCAAAAGCGTTCCCCCAGTGCTGATGAGATCATCGATCACAAGCGCGGTCGCTCCGGCGACATCGCCAATGAATAGGTCACCGGATACCACTCCTGCGCTTCGATGCTTATCGGCAAATCCCTTGCCAACCGGGCGACCAAGCGCGGCCTCGAGCGCCTCACGAAACAGTTCGGCCCGCTTCGTGCCTCCCGGATCGGGCGACACAACACTAAGCTTGTCTTCTTTCAAGACGCGGCAATAATCGATGAACAATGGTGCAGCAGTAAGGGTTACGGTTCGGCAGCGGAATGCGTTCTCAAACGCTACCGGATTGTGAACTTCTAGGGTGACGATGCAGTCTGTCCCTACCGCCTCAAACATCTCGGCAATATATCGTGTGGTAACGGGATCGCTTGGCTTGGTGCGCCGATCCTTACGAGCGTAACAAAGATAGGGAACAACCGCCGTCACATGGGCTGCACCCGCGTCCTTTAGCGCACCAATAAAAAACAGAAGCCGGCAGAGTTTGTCGTTAGCGCTTTCAATAGGGCCGCTGTGGAGACTCTGAATCACATACGCGTTTGCGCCACCAATCGTCTCAAGGGGACGCACCTTATGTTCGCCATCTTCGAAGGCCCGTTCCTCATGTCTAGCGACGTGGCAACCTAACGCCTTCGCAACCGCACTACCGAGGTCTGCTGTCGCTTCCATCGCGAACAGCCGAAAATAATCATTGGTCATCCCGCGCACGGGAGAGTCACGTGGCGACCAAATTGGGGATTGCTTATTCATCCGTCATGCCTCGTTTAACCCACCTGCAATCACCTGAGTAAAATTCAATTCACTGTATGCTCACACTTACACGCATTCCACATCGTTGTGGCAACTGACGATGGGTCAAATAAATCACACGAGCTTGGTATTATGGATGCAAGCGTCGCAATGACCCAACACTTGGCGCTGACGCAGTCCCACTCTCACTACACATTCCAACGCTAGCGACCGCATTTAGTCGATAGAAAATTTCAGACCTATTGACATCCTTAACATTGACTTGCCTCAAATATCTGGGCCGTCGCCCCTGCCGTCACTCGTTTGAAACGCAAGGGTCAAGACTGATTTCGCCACCAAAGAAGGAAATCAGTTTGAAGTAACAAATGGATCAATTCGGATATCCTTGCGAAAGCGCAATGTTGGTTTGCGACTTTGCAACATTCTGGAAAATTTGAGCGACTGACGTTCGATGATCGCAACGCACGCCAAGCGAATGCTACCGAGCAGGAAGACCTATTGATGCTTACTCGTCCCGGAACCCGATCAATGAAAACAAATACGGTCCGCCTTTCGGAATAAACGATCCGAGTGAGGAACCTTCGGCTTCATATGCCCAACCCCGGTTGAAAGTCCAAAATGTTCCTCAGGCAGCCGGTTGGCGCGGTTGCTTTGACTTTTGCATGGGGAACCGCCCGAGCATCTCGACCACTTCCTCATCCGAAACCTGCCGAAAATCAGAATAATAGAATCCAATTGCTCCAAAGATCTTGTGCTCTTCGAGACACACGACCTCATCGGCCTCCTCGTGCATTGCGACAAGGCTATCGCTCGGTGCCACAGGCACTGCAAGTACCAGCTTCTTCGGATTGCGCGCCCTAGTGGCGCGTAGAGCCGCGCGCGTCGTCGCGCCGGTAGCGATACCGTCATCGATCACGATTGCGATTTGGCCGGAAACGTTTATGCGTTCGCGCCCTCCCAGATAGAGCTGGCGCCGCCGCTCGATTTCTGCGAGCTCGCGTTCGCTCACAGCATTGAATTCAGACGCATCGATACCTGAAACCCGAATGACATCCTCGTTGCGGACGATAACGGGTGCACTGCCATCTACGACTGCACCCATGGCAAGTTCGGGCTGGAACGGAACGCCAATTTTGCGCACGAGAATTAGGTCCAAAGGCGCGTTGAGTGCCGCTGCAACCTCTACCGCGACAGGAACACCGCCACGGGGCAACGCCAAGATAACTGGATGTTGAGCCTTATACGCCATCAGCGCTGCAGCGAGCTTTTGTCCCGCCTCCGAGCGATTTTTGAAGGCCATCAAAGACTCTCCGTGGATTCACGTTTGTCGTAGTTCGGTCCCGTCGGACATATTTGTGCCGAGATATCTTTCGAACCACCGCGCGGCATGGTCGATCACTGCTTCCAAAGCTCCTGGTTCAGGAAACAGATGGCTCGCGCCCGGAACGATCTCTAGAGCTTTGGGACCCTGCAGCCGTGCGAACGCCTGCTCATTGAGTTCGATAACGCCAAAATCAACGCCTCCAACGATCAACAGCGTTGGCGCACGAACGATGTCGAGCGCGTCACCTGCAAGATCGGGACGACCGCCGCGCGAGACGACTGCACCCACACGATCAGAAAGCTTTGCCGCCGCCACAAGAGCTGCTGCTGCTCCGGTACTAGCGCCGAATAATCCCAGCCCAAGATTTGCAACTGAAGTCTCACTTTCAATCCAGCGCACCGCATCAATCAGCCGATCCGCGAGAAGTCGAATGTCGAATACATTCCTCCGATCGGCCTCCTCACTGGGAGTCAGCAAATCGAACAACAACGTCGCAATCCGTCGCGTATTCAATACGCTGGCGACTGCCATATTGCGCGGACTGAAACGGCTAGAACCGCTCCCATGTACGAACGCGACCAGGGCATAGGCCCCGGCTGGAACTTGTAGTGTTCCGGCCAGGCTAACCGGGGGAATACAGACTTCGCGAATTTCGTCTGCGCTTTTCGCTTGGCTCAATTGGGCACGGCTCATTGGCGATCTGCCCATGACGCAATGGCCCTTTCCGCTCACCGCTCGTTCCCCGTGACAACGCGTGCCACCTATTTCACCAATGTTGTCGAATGGCCTTGAATCATACGGAGGGGCTACCAAGCTTGTACGCACCAAGTCCTCAACGCCCGTGCGCGGCGTATCAACGTCAGCCTCAACCTTGTAGGGAACCACATCCGCCTGGCAAACGGCCTCGGTCGAGCAACTCTCAAAATAAAATTTGGCTACTAAACCACCCAAGAGGAATTGATTAGCATCAATTTCTTGTCGCTCACAGGATGAGTATTGTTTTTCACGATTGTGCGCCTAGGCTACCTCCTTCCTTCTTCGCGTGGGCCTAGATTAATTCGTGTGGGTTCCGAGCATGACTGGCGACAGTGTGCGTGAGGAAAGGTCGATTGGAACTCGTCAACACGCATCGTTTCAAAGGCATTTCCGGTCGAGTCGTGGTAGTCTTAATGTTGCGAGTTCGCGATAGCAGACATGTACCCATGTGATTCACGAGAAACATAAGATGGCCAAAATGCAAACCACAGCAGACCAACAAGCCAAGCATGCAACGCGCGATGACGTGCAGCGCATCTTCAGTGGAATCGACGATCCGAAATTGCTGGCGATTGTTGAGCTTGGACCAACAATTGCGGAGCTTGAAGAAGCCTCTCTTTGGCTTTCCGGCGACGCCGATATTTTCGGACCGGGTCAGCCTCTGAAACACCTTGCCAGCGACATCGTTTCGATCATCACTGCGGACGAAGATGACGAGGAGTCGCGCTCCCGATAGTCCGATGCCGGTGCCACAATGCGATAGCAGTTCGAGTACCTATCAAGCGACCGTGCGGATTGTTCAATTACAGGCGCAACTTTCCACTCTGAGTAAGTAGCGGAATTGGCGGCACGCCCAACTTAACCTGCTTTACCTTCATGAGCAGGCATCTGATAGCCAAATTGGCCTGACGGATTTTTTGTACCAGCGCGATGGAGAGATTATTGCATTGGCGCGACCTGATCTAGTGGTGGCGGAAACTGATTGAACGCCTGCGGTGCGGGTGATCGAAATCGATCACTTCGTCGGATTTGATCGTTTGCTGAGATTGGTTGTTGGACGCGAGAAGAAGATCAGTCTCTATTGCCCGAAACGCTTCATCGACAACGTGCATCACAAATTTCATGCCTACAATTGGAACCTTGTCGAGCGCTATTCTTTCGATCTCAGTTTCGTGGTGACTGAAATCAATTCCTCACTCGAGACTCGGACCGCGCAGTTTCGTCTAAAGACTGCGTTTGCTGAGGACGCAATTGCGGTATGCGCATGCGAGACGAAAATGTATTCGAGCAGCTAACTTTTGCGTGATGGCAAAGCCGCAATATCACCCAGATCGAACAGGATCGCGCGCTTTTCGAACAACGTCTCGATGTAAAGCGCCGGATCGCCGAAGCGGCCATTGAGTAGGTTGGGATGGAGAAGCGGCTGCATGACAAATGCCATAGAACTCAACCTTGACGCTTCGGAACATGCCGAAGCCGTAGTATGTGGGCGAAATCCGGGGCCACTCGTAGTCCAGCACGCAATTTGTCGGTTGATCCGGATCAACGTAGGCAACATTGGGAGCCGTATTATTTTTCTATGGACGAGCAGCTCAGCCGGGCTGAAGCGCCCGCGAAGGTTGCTGGACAACAGTCTCGCGAGCATGAGCTGATCGCGGTCGTACGCGAGCTTGTGCGCGAGTTGCATCGCCAGCGCTTTAGATTCATCGATGTCCTCCCGTCCAGCCGGATCGAGCGCGATCTTGGGATCGACAGCCTGGGTCGAACGGAGTTGATCCTTCGGATCGAGCGCGCATTCCGCGTGCGGTTGCCTGCTCAAATCGTTGGCGAGGCTGAAACCGTCCATGATCTGGTGCGGGCTTTGGAACAGGCCGGGCCTGCGCGTGAGCGCATAGCTCTTGAAGCACCGACGGTTTCCATACTCCCGACCGTGCCGGCTGCGATCGAAGCTCGAACTTTGGTCGAGGTTCTCGAGTGGCATGCAGCGCAACATCCCGACCGGTTGCACCTGACCGTGCTGCAGGACGAGGTGACGGTTCTTGGTACGCTGACTTATGGCGAACTCGCAAACAGAGCGCGCAATGTTGCAGGCGGGTTGATTGCACATGATGTTGCGCCCGGGGATCGGGTTGCCTTGATGCTCCCGACCAGCGTCGATTTTTTCACCGCGTTTTTCGGCATCCTTTATGCCGGCGCTATTCCGGTACCGATCTATCCACCGATGCGGCTGTCGCAGCTCGAGGATCATCTGCGCCGCCAGACTGGCATTCTGCGCAACGCTGGTGCTTGCCTTCTGATCACGATGCCGGAGGGACGGCGCCTTGCCGGATTGCTCCGCGCGCAAGTTGAGACGTTAAACACTGTTGAGAATGTTGCGAACGTGGAAGCGTCAGCGGTGCTGGTCGATCTACCTCCAATAAGAGACCCCGATTCCATCGCGCTCATTCAATACACGTCCGGCAGCACCGGCGATCCGAAAGGCGTGGTGCTCAGTCACGCCAACCTGCTTGCCAACATCCGGGCAATGGGTGAAGTGATGGAAGCGAGCTCGACCGATGTGTTCGTGAGTTGGCTGCCGCTCTACCACGATATGGGTCTGATCGGGGCATGGCTAGGATGCCTGCACTTTGCTGCGCCGCTTTATGCCATGTCGCCATTGAGTTTCCTCGTACGACCGGAGAGCTGGTTCTGGGCGATCCACAGATTTCGCGCGACCTTTTCCGCATCCCCGAATTTCGGGTTCGAGTTATGCTTGAACAAGATTGATGACGCTGACCTTAAAGGACTCGATCTCAGCTCATTGCGCATGGTTGCGAACGGCGCAGAGCCGGTTAGCGTGCAGACCCTGCGTCGGTTCATCGAGCGGTTTGGCCGCTATGGTTTTCGCGCGCAGGCGATGGCACCTGTTTATGGACTCGCAGAGAGCTCGGTGGGGCTCGCATTTCCGCCGCTCGGCCGCCCGCCTATTGTCGATCGCGTCAACCGTGATCGGCTGAGCACTCACGGGGTGGCAGAGCCAGCAAGGCCGGAAGACCCGAGGCCACTTGAAATCGTGGCCTGCGGTCAACCACTACCTGGTCATGAGATTCGCATCGTTGACGAAGCGGGTTATGAACTCGGCGAGCGCCGGGAAGGAAGGCTCGAGTTTCGGGGACCTTCGACGACGCGCGGCTATTTCCGCAACGAGGTCAAATCCCGCGAACTCCTTCACGACGGTTGGCTCGATAGCGCCGATCGCGCGTATGTGGCAGGCGGCGATGTCTACATTACCGGCCGCATCAAGGACATCATCATTCGTGCTGGCCGCCATCTCTATCCGCAGGAAATCGAGGAGGCCGTCGCCGACATCTCCGGCATCCGCAAGGGTGGGGTTGCGGTATTCGGCGTGACTGATCGGGCCTCGGGCACCGAGCGCGTCGTCGTTCTCGCCGAAACACGCGAAACCGACCCGGCGGAACGCGCCAAGTTGCAGGCGCGTGCAAACGAGATCACGACCGACATCGCAGGCACGCCACCTGACGAAATCGTGCTCGCACCGCCGCGCACCGTGCCAAAAACGTCGAGCGGCAAGATCCGCCGCAGCGCGGCCAAGGAGCTTTACGAGAGCGGCCATATCGGCCCGATGCGGCGTGTCTTGTGGTGGCAGCTTCTACGCTTGGCGCTATCTGGGGTTGGTCCGCAGATCAAGCGCTTAGTGCGATTGGCGTTTGAAATCTTATACGCGGCCTGGTGGTGGACGGTACTTGCCGGTGCGTTCCTATTTGGATCGCTCGCCGTGCTTGGTCTCCCGCGCGTCGCTTGGCGCTGGTCTGCTCTCAGGTGGATTGGCCGCGGGACGCTCGCAGCGATGGGAGTCCCGGTCTCGACCATCGGCATCGACCGTATTCCAAGCCGAGGCGCGATGCTTGTGTTCAATCATTCCAGTTACATGGATTCTCTCGTCCTGGCCGCAGTTCTCCCGGACGAGCCGGCGATTGTCGCCAAGAGAGAATTGTCCAAGCAGTTCATCACAGGCCCGCTGCTGCAGCGCCTCGGTATACCCTTTGTCGAGCGCTACGATGTGTCCGGCAGCCTCGCAGATACTGATGCGTTGATCGCGCTCGCACATCGGGGCCGTACTTTGGTCTTCTTTCCGGAGGGAACATTCACCCGGAGGATGGGGCTTTCCGGGTTCTATCTTGGTGCTTTCAAGGTGGCGGCCGAAGCCAATCTTCCCATTCTGCCCGGCGTTATCCGCGGGACGCGCTCGATGCTGCGCAGCGACCAATGGTTTCCACGGCACGCCCCGATCAGCGTCGAAATTGGGGATCCGATTATGCCGTCGGGTACGGATTTCGGGTCAGTGTTGCAGCTACGAGATACCGTGCGCAGCGCGATCTTGTCTCGTTGTGGAGAACCCGACCTCGGGGACTTGGTCAAGCCCGCACCCTCACAGACCGCGATGTGAGCAACTGGCGACGCCAAAAGCATGCGCGCTAAAGATCGGAATTCCCGCCGCAATTGACCCGCATCAATCCGTGTGAGGTGAAGCCTGCGCATCATTCTTTCACGATGCGGCATGATGGAGATAATGCATGCGGCTGAGTTCAAGTGTCTTTTCTGACGGCTCGAAAATCCCGCGCCGATTTACGTGCGACGGCGAAGATTTGTCGCCATCTCTTGAATGGAGTGGTGCGCCCGCGAAAACCCACAGCTTTGTTCTACTTTGTGATGACCCTGATGCGCCTGCCGGGACGTGGCATGGCACTGTCACAGTAACACGTGCTGGCTTGGTACGGACGGGCCGTATAGCGTTCGCTTATGGATAAGCTCTCATACCGCCGCCACCGCTTTCCGGGCATCGTCATCCAGCAGGCCGTCTGGCTCTATTTCCGCTTCGCTCTGAGCTACCGCGACGTCGAGGACATGCTTGCCGAGCGTGGTATCGATGTATCCTACGAGACGGTCCGCCGCTGGGCATTAAAGTTCGGCACGATCATTGCGCGCAAGCTGAGACAAGGACGGCCGCGACCGGACGGTCAGTGGCATCTCGATGAAGTGTTCGTCCCCATCAACGGCAAACAGCTGTACGTCTGGCGTGCCGTGGACGGCGAAGGCGAAGTTTTGGATATACTCGTTCAACCACGGCGAGATCGTAAGGCAGCACTCAAGCTGATGCGGAAACTTCTGAAGAAGCAAGGCATCACTCCAACCACCATCGTGACCGACAAGCTCCGATCCTACGGTTCTGCGCTGCGTGAACTTGATGTTGCGTGGCGTTACGACACGGGTCGTTGGAAGAATAACCGGGCAGAGAATTCCCATCAGCCCTTACGACAACGCGAACGACGTATGAAGCGCTTCAAGTCACCTGGATTGGCGCAGCGCTTCCTCTCAACCCACGCCACCGTCTACAATGTATTCAACATCCAACGCCATCTGATCTCCCGCGCGGCGCTCCGCGTGCTTCGCGATCAGGCGATGCTAACGTGGCGCCAAGCGACAATCGCGGAATGAACCGTTGTGGCCATTGTCATTTTGTCGGCAAATCTCCGACTAACGTGAC
>JBGPOB010000037.1:0-16930 GCA_041487815.1 Xanthobacteraceae bacterium
ACCACAGTGAAGACAGCCCTTGAGACGGCGCGCGGCCAGGTGGCGGCGATGCTTGGCTGCCACAACGATGAGGTCGTTTTCACGAGCGGTGGTAGCGAGGCCAATAACCTTGCCCTCAAGGGCGTGTTCTTCGCGCGTCGCGACAAAGGCGATCACATTGTCACCTGTATGTACCGAAAACCCTATCCGGCCAGCCTTGGCGAGACACTAAAACGGTTAGGTTCCGTAATCTGTCATTCTGCGAATCTGATTTCGTCTAGTTTTATCGGCGTCTGCAATCCGTCAGTCGATGTCGGCTCGACTGCGGGATATGGCTATCCACACCAGCTGCGCCGGGCACCGTCCCAGCGCCGCGCCAGGTGTTCGGCGATGAGTAAGTCGCCCAGCGACCGCTGTCCTTTCCGAAAATTATATCCGGATGTATTGGTGATATAATCCGGCCAAGACAGGAATTGCGACAATGCCACCAGACCGTTGGACGGTTCGACGCAAAGGCGCATCTTTCTGTAATGCCAAGTGTGTGCGCGCTTGATTGTAATACGTCGCATAGGCGGAAAGAATTCGCTGGAGATGCGCCTCGCTGAAGATCAAGAATTGGTCCAGGCACTCGCGACGCAACGTACCAATCAAGCGTTCCACAATTCCATTTTGCCACGGCGATCCAGGCGAGATCGGCCGGTCGCGGATACCCATCGCCCCGACACGGGACCTAAAGACACGCCCGTAAGCGCGGTCATTGTCGCGCACCAGATAGGCCGGTGCTGACGCCCAGGGGAATGCTTCAGTGATCTGCCTGGCCAGCCACTCGGCTGTCGGATGCCGTGTTACCTCGAACCATAGCAATTGTCGTCGGCCATGGCCCAAGACCAGAATCGCAAACAGGAGTTCAAAGGTCACCGTCGGCACGACGCACATGTCGATAGCCGCGATCGCGTCAGCGTGATTTCGGAGAAAGGTCTTCCAGGTTTGCGACTGTGGATTCCGACGTCGCACCATGTATTTCGAGACCGTCGACTGGGCGACTTCGAACCCGATCATCAGGAGTTCGCCATGAATCCGCGCGGCACCCCATAACGGGTTCTCCCTGCTCATCCGTTGGATCAGGTCACGCAGGCCGCGATCAATCTTTGGCCGCCCTGCCCTGTTTCGGGATTTCCAACGCCAGAAGACTTTAAAGCCAGCGCGATGCCATCGCAGGATGGTCTCCGGCTGAACTACCTGGGCCATGCCGAGCAAGCCGGGCCAGAGCCTTGTCAGGCATATCAGCAGCGCGCGATCGCTGCCGCACAGCCGAAGACGCGGCGGTGTCCGCGGCAAGGCGATGTTGAGTTGATGACGAAGAAACAAATTCCCGGCTTCAATCCGGCAACGCGACTTGAAAATGTAGCCGACGAACATTCCAAGCGCGTGCAGGATCGCAACCATCGCTCTCAATGATGCAATGATTCTGCCCTACCATCCGAACCCAGGCCAGATGGTATTTTCGGAAAGGACAGAATCATCGCACCCTCATCTAGAGAAGACATATTTTGCCAGCGCGACAATTCCGAGAACCACGAGAATGATGACAAGGACATCGGCAAATCCCATGCCCCATGTCATCCCGCCATCATGCCAGTGATGCCGTTCATCATCGGACTTCCTTTGAAGGTCAGGTTTGCTGCAACGAAGGCGCTACCCGCGGTGACCGAAGCGCGGCGCCTTTTATCACCGCGTAAATCGCCGGAATGACGATCAGGGTAAGCAAGGTCGACGACACCATTCCCCCGATCATTGGTACCGCAATGCGCTGCATGACTTCGGCCCCTGTACCGTGGCTCCACATGATCGGTAAAAGTCCCGCCATGATGGCGAACACCGTCATCATTTTCGGTCGCACGCGCTCGACCGCGCCGGTCATGATCGCCTCATAAAGGTCATCACTCCCAAACGGCCGCCCTTCTGCATCGCGCCGGGCTTTTAATTCAGTGAGTGCATGGTCGAGATAGATCAGCATGACGACACCAGTTTCGGCAGCAACGCCCGCAAGCGCGATGAACCCGACTGCGACTGCGACCGACAGGTTGAACCCGAGCAACCACATCAACCAGAAACCCCCAACCAGAGCGAACGGCACAGAGAGCAGGACAATCAAAGTTTCCGTTGCCCGGCGGAAGTTCAGATAGAGCAGCAGGAAAATAATGAGGATGGTGATCGGGACAACAATCTTGAGACGCGCTTTGGCACGTTCGAGATATTCGAATTGGCCGCTCCATGTGACGTAGTAGCCGGGCGGAAACTTGACTTGCGCCGCAACGGCCTTCTGTGCGTCCGCCACATAACCGCCGAGATCGCGGTCCCGCAAATCGACGAAGATATAGACGGCAAGCTGCGAGTTCTCGGTACGAATGCTGGCGGGGCCTTGCGCAAGGCTCACCTTGGCGACCTGTCCGAGCGGTACGGTTCCGCCATCGGCGATGGGAATCAGCACTTGGGTCGCAATCGCCTGCGGGTCGCTGCGATAGTCGCGGGGGTAGCGGATGCTGACCGTATAGCGCTCGCGTCCTTCAACGGTCGTCGTCACCGGCTCCGCGCCGAGTGCCATGGCGATCATGTTTTGGAGATCGCCGACCATCAGCCCGTAGCGAGCGAGCTGCGCCCGGTCCGGGTCGATGTTGAGGTAGTAGCCCCCGAGGACCCGCTCGGCGTAGGCGCTCGTCGTCCCCGGTACTGTGCGGATGACGGCTTCGATCTGGCGGGCGAGCTTGTCCATTTCGGCAAGGTCAGTACCCAACACCTTGACGCCGACCGGCGTGCGGATGCCGGTTGCTAGCATGTCGGTGCGCGCTTTGATCGGCATCGTCCAGGCGTTGGACACGCCGGGAAACTGCAACGCCTTATCCATTTCGGCGGTGAGTTTATCGACCGTAATGCCGAGCCGCCATTCGCTTTCCGGCTTAAGATTGATTACCGTCTCAAACATCTCGGTGGGAGCGGGATCGGTGGCGGTAGCGGCACGGCCTGCCTTGCCCCAGACCGAAGCGACCTCCGGGAACGACTTAATGATTTTGTCCTGGGTCTGCAGTAACTCTGCCGCCTTTGTGACCGATAGTCCGGGAAGCGTTGTCGGCATATAGTACAGCGTTCCCTCATTGAGGGTCGGCATGAACTCAGTACCGAGCCGCATCGCTGGCCACAAACTGCCCGCAAGCACAGCGACAGCGATCAGGATCGTGGCGGCCTTGAACCGCAAAGCGATGCGGATTACAGGGTGATAGAGCCATATCAACGTGCGATTCACCGGGTTGCGATGTTCGGGGACGATACGGCCGCGCACGAACAAGATCATAAGCGCCGGCACGAGTGTCACGGACAACAGCGCCGCCGCAGCCATGGCGAATGTCTTGGTGTAGGCGAGCGGTTTGAACAGTCGCCCTTCCTGCGCTTCGAGAGCGAAGATCGGCAGGAACGAGACAGTGATGACGAGCAGGCTGAAGAATAGCGCAGGCCCGACCTCGATCGCCGCTTGGATCAGCACTTCGGCCCTTGGCTTTTCCGGCGGAGCACGTTCCAGCCGCTTGTGTGCGTTCTCGATCATAACGATTGCAGCATCGACCATCGCGCCGATGGCAATTGCGATGCCGCCCAAACTCATGATGTTCGAGCTAAGCCCCAGAAGATGCATGCAGATGTAGGCAAGCAACACGCCGAGCGGCAATGTGATGATGGCGACAAGGGCACTGCGCACATGGAGGAGGAACACGAAGCAAACGAGCGCGACGATAATGCTCTCTTCCAGCAACGTGCGCTTGAGCGTGTCGATTGCGCGATAGATGAGGTCCGAGCGATCATAGACGGACTTGACACTGATGCCCGGGGGCAGACTTGGCCCGATTTCAGCGAGCCGATCCTTGACGTTGCGGATCACCGACAGCGCGTTTTCTCCGAAGCGTTGCAGTACGATGCCGGAAACGACTTCGCCCTCTCCATCCATTTCCGTTATGCCGCGTCGTTCATCGGGTGTCATTTCGACCCGCGCTACGTCCTTGAGCAACACCGGCACGCCCCGGTCGCTTTTGACGACGATTTGCTCAAGGTCTGACATATTCTTGATATAGCCCCGCCCGCGCACGGCATATTCAGTTTCGGCAAGCTCCACGGTGCGCCCGCCCACATCCATGTTGCTGGTACGGATCGCATCTCGGACCTTGGCCAGCGGGATGCCGAGCGATTGCAAACGACGCGGATCGATGACCACGCTGTACTGCTTGACGAAACCGCCGACGCTAGCGACCTCGGCAACGCCTTCTGCCTTGGTGATGCCGTAGCGAATGTACCAATCCTGAATGGTCCTTAGCTCGGCGAGGCTTTTCTGCGCGCCGCGAACGACATACTGGTAGACCCAACCAACGCCAGTCGCATCCGGTCCAAGGCTTGGAGCGACGCCTGCCGGAAGTCGCCGCGTTGCGGAGCTGAGGTATTCGAGAACGCGCGAACGCGCCCAATAGAGGTCCGTTCCGTCCTCGAAGATCACGTAAACAAAGGACACCCCGAAGAACGAAAACCCACGTACCACGCGGGATTTTGGGACACTCAACATGGCTGTGGTGAGCGGATAAGACACCTGGTCCTCGACGACTTGTGGAGCTTGGCCAGGATATTCCGTGTAGATGATTACCTGTACGTCGGATAAGTCCGGGATTGCATCGAGCGGGACACGCGACACCGCGTAGATACCGGCCAGCGTCACGAACACGGTCGCGAGTCCAACCAGGAAGACGTTGCGCGCCGACCATCGAATGACGGCAGCAATCATTTTTGCGCCCCCGATTGGGTGAACGCTTGAAGTGCCGCTTTTAGATTGCTCTCGGCGTCGATCAGAAACGTCGCCGAGGTGACGACCTCTTCTCCCGCACTAACGCCATCGAGAACTTCGACGTAACCGTCGCCGCGGCGGCCGAGCTTGACCGCCCGTGGCTCGAAGCGGCCCTCGCCCTTCACCACCAGCACGACTTGCCGGCTACCGCTGTCGATAACTGTACTTGTTGGAACGGCGAGAACTGGCGCTTCGCCCGCTCCCGTATTAAAAACCACGTCCGCATACATGTCGGGCTTCAATCGGCCGTCTGGATTAAGGACTTCGATCCGGACGCGAATCGTGCGCGTCTCCGGCCTCAACTCCGGGTAGATGAACGTCAACTCGCCCTCGACCGGCTGCTGCGGATACGCTCGGAACGTCACGCTGGCACGCGTGCCGACCTTGATCGAGGCGAGATCGCTTTCGGCTACGTCGGCGATAACCCAGAGGCGAGAGAGATCGGCGATGCGATAGAGTTCGTCCCCGGCCGTGACGCGCTGACCGTTGATGATGCGCTTGTCGATGACGGTTCCGGTCGCTGGTGCGGGCCAGTCGAGCGTGCGCGGATTTGTGCCCGTCTCGCGCACCTCCCGGATGCGGCTTTCGGGAACGCCGAGATTGCGGAGACGCAGCATCGGCCCTTCTAGTGATCGATCCGCCTCGGACCCCATCGCGCCGCGTTGGACTGAACGCATCGCCACGATCAGGTCGATCTGCACCTGCTGAATCTGCGGGCTATAGACTCGAAAGAGCGGTTCGCCGACGCGAACGTACTGGCCCGTCGTGTTGACGAACAAATCCTCGATGTAGCCGTCCGATCGCAGCGTGACGATCGTCAGCCGGCGCTCGTCGATCTTCACTGTGCCAACGGCCCGGACGGGCTGGACAAGGACGCGGGCTTCGACCCTCTCGGTCCGCACACCGCTGCGCTGGATCTTGTCGAGGCTAACCCTAACAATGTTTCCGTCGTCCTGTTCCTCGCCTTCGTATACGGGGATGTAGTCCATCCCCATTGAATCTTTCCTCGGAGCAGGCGATCTGTCGGGCAAACCCATCGGGTTGCGGTAATAGAGAATTTTGCGCGGACCTGTCGCGGCGATTTTCGGCTTCTTTTGCGCCGGATCAAGCGACGGTTCTTCGTCGTCGTAGACCGGCAGATATTCACGGCCGTTGGTGTTCTTCTTCGGTGCCGCGGACCAATAGGGTGCGCCGCTCGGATCGCGATAGTAGATGATCTTGCGCTCGGCCGCAGCCTCGGATGGTTGCGTGTCCGCAGCAGAATTTGGCGTGACTACCGAAGGATGGGTGTACCAATACCCCCCCGCCGTAGCCGCTCCGAGTCCAAGAGCAAGAACGATCGCACCTCGAAGATGCTTCATCGTTTGCCTCCGATCGGAGTGCCCAAAATCAATGTGATAGTCGGCAAGACGATGCCTGCAAACGCAGCCGCCGCCTCGCCCCTTGCTGGTGTTGCACCGGCCGAAATATTTGACGACATGGTGCGGCCTATCATGGGGTAGCCTTGAAAATGACGCTGCTGGTCACAGTCGCTGGCTCGCCTTGTACTTTCGCCGAGATGCTGAACAACCATCGGCCAGCCGATAGTTCGGTCTTGAACGCATAGACCCCAGGTTCGGGGCTCGGTAATGGCGTGAGCGGAGATGTCATCTCCTTCATGCCGTCCGGAGCCATGTCGATCCGTGTACTAATGACTACCGCGTCGGCAACTGGCTTTCCGGTTGGCTTGTGCACAAGGCGCACCGCGACCGTCACATCGTCGCCTCTCTTGATTTCTGTTTGCACAGGTTCAAAAACATAGTCATTGGCACCGGCGATGGCGTTGCCGGTCACGCTCAAGGCGGTCGCAAATGCAGCGCAAGCGAGCGTAAGTTTCCGATTCATTATCTCAATCTCCTCTTAGGTCCATGGTCGGCGATGCGACCCTGTTGGGGTTCGCGCGGCCGAACGCTTATGCGCGCGAGCTTTCGGCGTACGCGATGCGGCGTGTATTCAGTGAGGTGTTAGACCCGAGGAGGTCGGAAAGGCAGATTGCTCGTCTGCAAGCCTGAGGTCTGACTTGCCAACGACGGCATGGTTTCCGCCAAGGCAATCGGAAACACTAAATTGGAGAACGCGGTTCCCAAAATACTGAAGCAATTGCCGGCGCACACAGCCATGCACCCGCAATCGTCGATCGCCTTGTCACACGGCGCGGTCTGCGGAGGGCAACAATCCGACATATCGTGAGCAGCGGACATGTCGTGAGTAACCGACATATCGGCTGACTTCACATCCGAAGCGGCTACGCCCGCCACCGGCAGTATCGCTACCGATACGGCTACAATAATGGCAATCATAATTCGACCGGCGCTCATGGGTCAGCCTTGGTGCGCCGCAATATCCGATCCACGCGTCCTTCGGTCAAGTGAATAACTCGCGAGGTCTGGAGTGGATCAAAAGCGGAAGTGACAGCACCCATTTGTCGTGTCCACTCTTCCTCTAAATACAAACATTCGGCAGCGAGTCTTGCCAGTCAGCTTCGGGCCAATAGGCGACATTTAGCCGCCGCGAACAATCCCAAAGAAGTTTGCAATCGGCGCGAACACTAATCCCGTGACAAGACCGATGACGAAGCTTTCGACGAGACCAATCAACATCCCCAGCGACGTCCAAGCAAAGCCAGCTAACAATTGCAGCCAGGCCTGATGCATGCCGCGATCGGGAACAATAATCGCAAGCGCAAGGCAAGCGAGATACCCGATGATAAGAAATGTTCCCAAGCTGAGGCCAAGTTGCAGTGGTCGAAGAGAAAAAGAATGTTCATTCATGTTGTCCTCACCTTTATTCAGAGTATCCGGATCGATAACATCATCTCAGCGCAGTCTTTTGCTCCAGAATTCCCGCGCGATTCCATAGAGTGCGCCGAGCACAAAACCAGCGACGGTGAACGACGCAAATCCGGTCAGGAAAGCGAGGGGACTGCCGAAGATGGGCCACGGACTGGCCGGCGCAAGTGCAGCAAGCAGTCCGAAGGGCGGAAACAGAACGTCGAAAATGGCGCATAAGATATATGCCACACCCAGAGTCGTTGCTAGCGAAAGCGAATGTATTTTCCAAGAGTCAGTCATGACACACCTCCTTAAAGATCGTTGGTTCCATAAGCGGCGCGGTTATTTGGCAAATGGGCTCGAATTTGAACTTACGCTTGATTAGCGGCTTCTTTTCATCGGCCATGGTGGTAGCCCCCCGTTTGCGATCGGCCGAAGAAGCGCTGTAGTCGCGGAACGAATGCCGGCACATTTGCGGCATATGCCGTGTAGGTGTTGCCGAACTCGGCAATCGCCTCCCGTTCCTCGCTTGTGGCGAGGTTGACGTACATGACAGTCAGAACTGGAAACATCGCGAGCGTTAACAGCGTCGGCCACTGCACGAGAAAACCGAGCATCACCAAAATAAAGCCGACATATTGCGGGTGACGGACATAGCTGTAGGGTCCCGCGGTCGCCAGGGCGCGCCGTTGCTGGGCGTCGTAGAGCACGCGCCAAGCCACTGAGATCAGCACGAAACCGCCACCGATAAGGACGTAACTGAGGATGTGAAACAACCCAAAATGCGGATTCGTCTTCCAGCCAAACACCATCTCGAGGAGATGGCCGGCATCATGGGAAAACCAATCGACATTTGGGTAGTGGCTCTGCAGCCAGCCGGACAGGAAGTAGATGCTGAGCGGAAAGCCGTACATTTCAGCGAACAGTGCGACCAAAAACGCGCTGAACGCGCTGAACGACCGCCAGTCTCGGCGCGTGCGTGGCTTGAAGAAGCTGTAGGCGAACAAAATGAAGACGACGGAATTGATGAGCACGAGACTCCATAATCCGTAGGCGGACATATCGGCATTCATGGCGCACTCCTTTGGCGATCTCGCTGATCATGCCCGGCGTTGCTACTGTGCCCGCCGTGACCACCATGTCCGTGATGCATGAACATGTGCATAAGCGGACAGGCGAGCAGTGGAAGCCATATTAGAATCCCGAAGACATGCGCGCGGTGTTCGGTAAAGAGCAGAGCGCCGGCGATGACGAGGAATCCAAGCATCACGAGTCCTGCTCGCGATGTCAGGAAGCTCCCCTGCGACTGACCTTCGTGCTCCGAGTGATCATGCATCGACATCGAATTCTCCTATTCGACAATCAAGCGGCCACGGAACATGCCCATCGGGCACGCAAATCCGAATTCACCCGGTTCCTTGGGGAGCAGCTCCACGGCAACGACCTGGCCGGTGGGCAGCTCCGCGCTCTTCTGGAAGTCGGCGAAAATCACTTTGTCCGAGCAGGACGCCGTCTCTTCCCGCCGGAAATTCAGCCGTACCGGTCGGCCGCTGCGCACAATGATCGTGTCGGGCGTATAGCCACCCTTCACCAGGATCATCGCCTCTTGATAACCGCCGCTGGTCTCCGTGGCGCGGAATCCAGTCGAGCGCTTGAGCCAGAAGAACCAGACGATGAACGCGATCAGGGCAAGACCAGTAGCGGTGACGATCCAACGATCCGGTGTCATGATCCGGTCCTCCTCGGCTGAAAGAAACGCAGACGGTTGGCGTTGGTGACGACGGTCACCGAACTGAACGCCATCGCAGCTGCGGCGATGAGCGGAGAAAGTAGGAGCCCAATGAACGGGTACAACACGCCCATCGCTACCGGAATGCCGAGGGTGTTGTAGCCAAAGGCGCCGACGAGATTCTGCCGCACGTTGCGCATCGTCGCTCGGCTGATCTCAATCGCCGTCACAACCCCCATCAAACTACCCTTGATCAGCGTGACGTCGCTTGCCTCGATAGCAACGTCGGTGCCGGTGCCAATGGCGAATCCGACATCGGCTTGCGCTAGCGCCGGCGCATCGTTGACGCCGTCGCCGACCATACCCACGGACTTTCCTTCGAGCTGCAGCTTCTGTACCTCGTGCGCCTTGTCATTAGGTAGAACTTCGGCAAGCACGCGATCGATTCCAACCTCGCGTGCGATGGCACGGCCCGTGCGCTCGTTGTCGCCCGTCAGCATGACAACTTCGATGCCGAGGCCTTTTAGGATTGCAATCGCTGCTTTCGAATCTGGTTTCACGGTGTCAGCGACAGCAACAAGGCCGGCAGCACTGCCGTCGATTGCAACATACATCGGTGTTTTGCCCTCGTTGGCGAGGCGCTCCCAATCTGTCTGCTGCAATTGGACTGCAATGCCGCGATCGCGCATGAGCTTAGCGTTCCCGAACAGTACGTCGTGGCTGTCGATTCGCCCGCTTACGCCAAGTCCTGGGATCGCCGTAAAGCCCTCAGCATCAATAAGCGTAAGTTTTCGTGCCTCGGCGCCTTTGACTATGGCTTCTCCGAGCGGATGCTCGGAGCCGCGTTCCAGAGACGCCGTGAGACGCAAGACCTCTTGCTCATCATGGCCCGGCGTAACGACTACGTCAGTCAAAGCCGGCTCGCCTCGTGTGATCGTCCCCGTTTTGTCGAGGATGATGGAGTCGAGCTTCTCCGACGCCTGCAAGGCGTCGCCTGAGCGGATCAAAATTCCGTTCTCGGCGCCCTTGCCAATGCCCACGGTCAACGATGTCGGTGTGGCAAGTCCGAGCGCACAGGGACATGCAATTATAAGCGTCGTAACGAAGATAACCGTAGAGAAAATGGACCGGGGCTCGGGGCCAAAATTGTACCAAGCAATGAAAGCAAGTACAGCGAGGATCATCACGGCTGGGACGAAGTATCCTGAGACAGTGTCGACGACGCGTTGAATTGGAGCCTTCGAGCCTTGGGCGTCCTTCACCATCCGGATAATGGTCGCGAGCGCGGTGTCCTTGCCGACCTTAGTCGCAATGAATCGGAAGCTGCCGGTCTTATTTAACGTCCCCCCGATGACTTCGTCGCCCATCTGCTTCTCGACCGGCATTGACTCGCCGGTGATCATCGACTCGTCGATCGCGCTAGCCCCAGCGATCACCTTGCCGTCGACCGGGACCTTTTCGCCTGGGCGGACGACGACCACGTCTTCGACCAGCACTTCCTCGACCGGAATGTCCGTTTCCTTGCCGTCCCTGATGACGCGCGCAGTCTTGGCCTGAAGCCCGATCAGCTTTTTGATCGCCTGCGAAGTTCGGCCTTTGGCCTTGATCTCAAGGGCTAGCCCAAGAACAACAAGCGCGACAACCACGTCGGTCACATCCCAGAACACTTCGGCGAGCGCCATGTTTGGAAAAACCCCCGGCGCGGCGACAGCAACGACCGAATACGCGTAAGCCGCACTGATCCCGATTGCGATTAGAGTGTGCATGTTGGCAGCTCGGTGCTTGAGCGCGTCCCACATGCCGGTAAAGAACTGCGAGCCGGCCCACACCAACACCGGCAAGCTCAGCACACCCAAGAGCGCCCAAACGGTTCGTCGCGCGTCACTTCCCATCGGCATCCAGTCGCGCAAGCCGAGGATCAAATCCGGGTAGCTCAGAGCCATAACCGGGATCGATATAACAGCGGCAAACCAGAATTTTCGCATCAGGGTGCGATATTCTTCGTCGTTCGCGGCCTCGGAAGGATCAAGCGTTTCACTCTGAGGATCAATCTTCGGCTCGGCGACACGGTACCCAGCGGATTCAATCGCCTTGCGGATCTCCTGGAAGTCCACTTTCTCAGGTTGGTATTCGATATCCGCGGCGTTCGGGCCAAGGTTTGCACGAGCGGAAACAATCCCCGGAGTCATCTGCAGCGCCAGCTCGACGCGAATGACGCACGAGCTGCAGTGCATGTTCTTGATTGGGATTCGTGCCGTGGCAGTGCCGACGGTGTAGCCAACAGCCCGGATTGCTTGCAGGATTGATGCAATTTTTGTTCGTGATGGATCATAATCGATCCGCGCTATTTTGGTCGCGGGATTAACGTGCGCCCCGCTCACGCCGTCGACCGCCGCAAGGGCCTTTTCGATCGCTGTTGGACAATGAGCACACGTCATTCCGCCGATACGCAGGTCAATTCGCTGGCGTTTGGCCAAAGGTTCCGACGTGGCGGTAGCAGCCCCAGACTCCGAACCTGTATTGACGACGCCACTGTTATTCATTGCAGACTCGCCCACTCGTAAGCCGAAGCCGCGACTATTTATGTGCGCGAATTCACCACCAATTGGCTCCAGCTTTGGAAAAGAAATTGTGAAGCGGGACAAAAATGAGAGCGACGTAAAAACCGTATGCAAAGCTCTCACAAAGTCCGAGGAAAAAGCTCGACCAAGTCAGCCATGAAAATCCAGGCAGAAACTGAAGCCATGGTTTGTGCAAGCCGCTATCCGGGATGAAAAGCCCGAACAAAATGCATAAAGCGAATGAAATAGACAGGAACAGGCCGACACTCATTCCCGTGGCCATGACCGATAAGCGCTTAGAATTCGCCGACTGCATGTTCATGTCGTACTCCTAGCGTCTTCTCCGACTTCAATGGGATCAATTGAGCTGATGCTTCTCCATCACCGCAAAGCCTGCGTTTTTATCAAACGAGCGCGTCACGCAAGTCACTCATGTACTCCATCACCACTGTGCGACCGATCACAGGTGAGGATTGATCCGGTAACATGGGCCGTGCCGCACTCGCTCTCCATCGGTAGCCGCATCAACTTCTCTCGACCGAGTCCCCATTACCATTATCGGGTGCCCCGCGGCATTGGCCCCGGCTGCATTTGGCCGGGTTGCATTTGCCCTGGCTGCATCAACCCCGGCTGCATTTGCCCGGTCATCATCGCCATCATTCCCATCCCCATGTGCGGACCGAGGAACTCGTTGGCTGACTTCTTTTGATCATCCGCCAAGGTCTCGTACAGCTTCGTGAAGGCGGATCTGATCGTTCGGGTACCTTCAAGTCGCGCGAGAAGCCATCGTTCTTGCAGGTCGAGCCGCTCGGACATTGTCGGAGCTTGCTGTTGCCCAGCGGCCGGCTGAGCCATCACCGAAGCACGCACTTCGCCGAGCTTTTTCGCGTTTGTGCGCAGGGCATCAGCGAAGCCGTTCCAGGCACTCGTTTGAGCCTCTGTGATCTTGAGTTCGGTGCGCAGAAAAGCGATCCGGCCTTCGACGTGGTCAATGGTAGCCATGCCGGCTGTGCCCGGCCCCATCATCCCCATCATTCGCATCATCCCCATCATGTTCATCATGGGCATGTTGTTACCCATCATGTTCATCATGCCCCCCATCATTTTCATCATTCCCATACCGTTCGCACTGGATTGGTCAGACGGCGGAGCCATGGATTGCGCAGGCGCAGAAGCTTGCCCTGTGACTTGCGGCGGATGATGCGGGTCGCTCGCTGCTGGCGCTTGGGCCCAACCTAGTGCGGTCGTTGTCAGCAGCAGTACTACGATCATCGTCAGACGTTTCACGAGTTCTCTCCTATGATTTTGGAATAAGCTTCACTGTGCATGGATTAGGAGCCGCGCAAGTCTTCGCGGATCGGTTGAGCGCGTCACATCTCGTTCAACAGCCGTGGCGGTGGCGCCGAGGTTCAACCGCCGCATGGCTTGCGTCGCCTCTCGAGGCAACTCCTGACGCCGCATCGCTCGGCCGATCATACTCGTCGTCGCCTGCTCGCTGACGGTGATCGTGTCCACCGTGGCTCATTCCGCATCCGCCGCCAAATCGGAAAAGTGCCAACACGCCGATACCGAGGGCCAGCCAAATCCAGTTGCTTGCGAACCAATTCATAGCCCTACTCCTCTTCTTCCATGTCATTCCCACATAGACGCAGATCAACCTGCTCGTTGGTGGAGGAGAGAGTTTCTATCCTGGCCAACATTGCTCAATTCCAATGCAAGGCGAACGCGTGATTTGTGCATCGCCGACAACTTTCTTGAGCGAACGCCCTGCGCGTAAAACACTCCGAAGCTCCCGCTCCGGAAGTACGGACGCGCATTGCGCGTCCCTACGGAAGATAAGGAAATCAAAAATTAAACGTCCCTATCTTCACCGGAGAAGAGCACGAGAACTCACTTGCCATTGCCATGCACCACGACAGTTCCCGGGCCGCCGCGATAAGCATGTTTCGCCTTGGCTCTTTCCCCCATGGCGAAGATATCGCCTCCGTTGCTGATTTGTCGCGTCGCATGCGCAACAGACGATTTGGGGCCACCCTGGTACACGTGTTTTTCAATGCGGAGTGCATCCTGCGCCATGGCAGACACTGTCAGGAATGGCGCGACGAGTGCTACCGCTAGGATGTGTTTCATAGTCATCATTTTTCTCCGGCGTTTGTTCGAAAGCGCCCGATATGCGCCCTCATTTGTTAGTTCGGAGCAGGACGCCGGCAGGTTACAGGTCACGGCGATATTTAGTGGCGATACTCACGTAGAGCTCCCGCGTACGCTCCCCCGCAAGTGGCCAATTCCGGCAAGCGAAAGGCCGCGCGGGCTGCGGGTTATGGCTAAACCGGCAGTATCGGGATCGGGCGGCCGGAATAGCTTACCAGCGCAGGAGCTTCGGTCCGAGCTTCCAACCGGCAAGGGTGCACAAGGCGATTGTGCCGCCATACCACAACGCAAAAAATGGCACCGAGTCATCGGCGCAATGAAGAGCGTAACCGGTTGCGCTCAGGCAGCCTGCGACGAGACCGGTAATTGCGCCAGTGCGCGCGAGGTCGGTCGGCGCCATCTGGCGCACCGCCCAGACGATCACGGAAAACGGCACGATGGCGATGAGCGGGATCGATATGAGGCACTCAAGCCATTTATCGCCGAAAATCTTCCCTCTCCAATGATCGCTCGGCCCAAATTCAAGGCTAAGCACGGCAAGGAACATGACGGCGATAAATGGCAATGCAAGCAAGGCGACTGATGATTTTTGTTCGCCGCCCGGCCGGGTAAGTCTGATCAGATAGATTGACGCCGGGACGAGGATTATGAAGGTAACGGCTACCTTCACGAGCGCGGGAATGAAGGACCCGACCGTTGTCAGGCCCGCACGAGGACCAAGCACGAATAATACCGTAGCCACTGCCACTGCGGCACCCGCCACCACAGCCATGCCGATATTTCGCACGATCTGCCGATGGTCGACAGGCTCGACATTCGTGCTGAGCAGGGAAATCAGATCGTCAGTCTTCATACGTGCCTCTCCCGAGCAATCGACGCGATCAAGGTCTTCAATCCCCGATGCACGTTGACCTTCACGGCCGATTCCGACATGCCGCACTGGCTCGCCGCCTCGGCCACGCTCAAACCGTCTAGTTTCACTGCCTGGATTGCACGCCGCATTTTATCCGGTAGTTGACCCAGAAGCCTCGTAATATCGTTAGCGCTTTCCGTGCCGACATAATCGTCTTGCGCCATAACCTCTTCGGCGTTCTCGATCGGTAAGTCTGCCATCGATGCGCGTGTTCGGCGCAGATGGTCGATGAGCTTATAGCGCGCAATGGCGTACACCCACGGTGTCAACGGCTCGCCCGGATGATAGGTGTGGCGCCGGGTGTGGATCGCCATCAGCGCCTCCTGCGTAAGATCCTCCGCCT
This sequence comes from Xanthobacteraceae bacterium, assembly GCA_041487815.1. GTDB lineage: Bacteria > Pseudomonadota > Alphaproteobacteria > Rhizobiales > Xanthobacteraceae > CANJBX01. Next base: position 15,363 of record JBGPOB010000037.1, read on the forward strand.
CCGTTGCGCTTCGCCCGATGCGCGCAAGTTTGCCCTTGTAGTAGGCACGCAGGTTGACACTTAGACGAGTGAGGAGGGTGCGATATGCAACTGCATCGCCGCTGAGGCTCGCCCTCATCAACGCCCTGAGTTCAGCGTCGTTCGCTGCCATGGACGTCTTTCTCCATTATTCGTAAGCGAACGGACTTAGGTTACAAAATATCTTTTCTCTTCGTTCTGAAGCGCGAATGGTCGGCCTGCTGTTTGCCGCCAATTTTTTGGCGCTCAGTTCCGACAACGATGCCACAACTGTAAAACTAACGTCCGCGGCTTGGCCGTAATTGATCGGTGTCAAAACGATTTACAGGCAGCGAAGAGGCTGAACTCATGGCATTTATGATGAGCGAGCAAAAACGAGATCATGCAATGGTGGTGGCGGCAACAAACAGAATTCTCGCGCGCCGCTGAAGGTCAAGTGAGCATCCGGAATTCGCCGCGTTCATGATTGTCGCTCTGCCTTCAGCCTCGCCCTGGCACGTCATCGCTGAGCCTGAGCCGGCCCTTAAACTTTGTGAAAAACGCCTCGCCGAGATGTAATGCCTATTTTTTAGGCTTTGCTAGGTGCGTGCTTCCAAAGAAAATGCGCACAAAATCAGTACCTTGGCCAAACGTTATGAGGTTCCGCCTTGTGGCACGCGATTTGCGTCGAGCGCGCGAGATTGGTCAGAAATTGCCCGGGGGAAGTGAAATGCGACCGCACCTCATTGCTGCCGCCGTTGTATCGGCGGCGCTGACAGTCACATCGGCTTCCGCGACCGTCGTCCTCAACGACGACATCGGCGGCAAGATGGAGGACTACACGGCGCGATTTCAACGGGTCCGCAACTCCGGCGAGCCCGTCGTCATCAATGGCACATGCCTATCCGCCTGCACGATGGTGCTCGGGTTGGTGCCACACAACCGAATCTGCGCGACGCATAACGCGGTGTTCGGATTCCATGCCGCATGGATGTACGATAAATCCGGAGGCCGCGTGGTCAGCGCGTCCGGAACTCGGGATCTGATGAAGGCTTATCCGCCTCCTGTCCGCACCTGGATCGCGCGGCATGGCGGATTGACCCCAAAAATGATGTACCTGCGAGGCCGCAATCTTGCCGCTATCGTCGCGCCTTGCGGCAACGCTTCACGCGCAGCATCTGTCTCACACGGGAGGCGCGTTGGCGGCGTTCATCAAGCGCTGCAAAGAGATACGCCTCGCGCCAGCTTTGACGCGCGCTGAAGAGCTGACAGCGGAACTGAGCAAAGTTTACGTGATCGCACTCACTTGCTCATTTCCCTCAACCGCCTCAGTAACGGACCTTAATAATAATCCTCAGTAACAAACGCTCTTTTGCTTGTAACCGGCTTCTCGCCGGCTTCTAATTCATTAGCATAGAGGCGCACGACAGCTGTGTGTACCGAAAACCTAAATCCAGACGTAATGGTGATGAAGCCCGCCAAGGATCGCGCGTGATTTGATAATTCCAATCCGCTGAACCGGGCGAGAGACTGGCGCATCCTTATCCAACGACCGGTGCGTTCTGATGTCA
>JBGPOB010000038.1:0-16829 GCA_041487815.1 Xanthobacteraceae bacterium
ACTACGCGCTCAAGGGAATTCCCGAGGACAAGGTCCGCTTCCATATCTGTTGGGGCAGCTGGAATGGACCACACACGAACGACGTGCCTGCGCGCAATGTCGTCGATCTCATGCTCAAGGTCCGGGCAAAGTATTACCTGATCGAAATGGCAAACCCGCGCCACGAGCACGAGTGGCGGGTGTGGGAGAGCATCAAGTTACCGCCCGGAAAGATGCTGTTGCCGGGCGTCGTCACGCATTCGACCAATATCGTGGAGCACCCGGAGCTGATCGCCGAACGCATCGTTCGGCTGGCAAAGCTCGTCGGCCGCGACAACGTCATGGCATCCACCGACTGCGGCTTCGCCCAAGGGCCGTTCACGCGCCGCGTGCACCCGTCGATCCAGTGGGCCAAGCTCGCCGCGCTGGTCGAAGGCGCCGATATCGCCAGCCGCGAATTGTGGGGCCGGCCGGCGCGCAGGATGGTCGCCTGACACTAATAGCAACGTGCCCGACGCAGGCGCCGGGCACCGTGGTCCGTTGCGGCGAAACGCCGCGCCGGCAGGCTGATCGCGTTAGATGACCACGACCTTGGTGCCAACCTTGACGCGCTCATAGAGGTCGATGACGTCCTCGTTGCGCATCCGGATGCAGCCCGACGATACGTTGGTGCCGATCGTCCAGGGCTCGTTCGAGCCATGGATGCGGTAGAGCGAGGAGCCCAGGTACATCGCGCGCGCGCCGAGCGGGTTTTCCGGGCCGCCGACCATGTGCCGCGGCAGGTCGGGCCGGCGGTGCAACATTTCCGGAGGCGGCGTCCAGTCCGGCCATTCGCGCTTTTGCGAGACCTGCTTGACACCCGACCACAGGAAGCCGGGACGGCCGACGCCGACGCCATAGCGGATCGCCTTGCCCTCGCCGAGCACCAGGAACAGATGCTTGTCGCGGGTGTCGATGATGACCGTGCCGGGCCTCTCGCCGCCGTCGTAATGGACGGTCTGCTTGAGGTAGCGCGGATCAAGCGCCGGGCGGGCGGGCTCCCCCTGGGGAGCGCGCTGCTCGTCGGAGCGTGGATCGCCGTAGGAGCGGTACTGAGGCTGCGGCTGATAGCCGTTGCCGCCGCCGAACAGGAATTCGATGAAGCCGCCGCCGAGATTGGGTTGCGCGGCGGCGAGACGAACGGGCTGCGCCTCCAGCGCAGGCTCGGCCGCCGGCGGCGACGCCGCATAGACTGCCACCGCCCCCGGCGCCGCATAGCGAGCCGGGTCAAGCACCAGCGGACCGGCCTTGGCTTGGGCCGCCATCAGGGCGCAGAACGGCGCGCTCAGTAGCAGCGCGCAGACAATGATGCGATAGGCCGGAACGCGGAAGATCGGAACGCGATAAAACGGAACGCGGTACATGGGCTTACTCGATATGATGGAACGTTGGACGACGCAGAGCCCGCCCCTCGGCGTGCGTCGCCTAGTAAAAGACAAAAATCCAAGAGTTCATTAAATACGACAGCGCAAAATTTACTCTAATTGTCCGAAATATATTGTTCATTATATTATGGTTCATTAATAGTTAACTTGAACTATTCATGGTTAATCGAAGCTGAATCGTCATCGCCAACGCCTCGTCAGCCGCGCTCCAGGGCCGGCCGCCGCACCGCGAAAAACGAGGCGAACGCGATCAACGCAAACAGCGCAGTGAACGCCAGCGCCGCGCCGTCCGAGGCGCGCTCGATCATGATTGCCAGCACCAGCGGCGCCGCCGCCTGCATCACCAGCGATGGCCCCGCGATCCGGCCGACCACGCGGCCGAATCCAGCCGATCCGAACAACGCCAGCGGCACCGTGCCGCGCGCGATCGTGAGCAACCCATTGGCTGCGCCGAAGGCGATGGCAAACGCCGCGGCGACCGGCACCGACATTCCGGCGAGCGCCAGCAACGCAAAGGCGACCAGCAACAGCGCGACGGCGAGGCGCGCGATCGTCAGTGGATGCAGGCCGCCCGCGAACGCGAATTCGCACAGCCGCGCCGCAACCTGCGCCGGGCCGAACATCGCGCCAATGGCGACAGCGGTGCTGGCATCGATGCCGCCGCGCCCAAAGATCGCAAGCAGGTGCGCCGACAGTCCCGATGGAATGAACGCGTAGCAGGCAAACGCGGTCGCGACCGCCAGGAACGTGGTGCCGTCGGGAGACAAATGTGCGGATCGCGGACGCGTGGCATCGCGCGGCAGCGGCGGCAATGCCTCGGCGCGCCCGCGCGGCAGCGCCAACGCATGCAGCGGCGCGGCGATGCACGCGAGCAGAGCCGCGTAGATCAGATAGGTCGTGCGCCAGCCGACCTGATCGATGAGATAAAGCGTCATCGGCCAGCTGACGGTCGAGGCAAAGCCGCCGGCAAACGTCAACAGCGTGATCGGCCGCCGTGCGCCGGCCCCGAAAATGCGACCGAGCGTGGCGAACGCCGGGTCATACAGCGACGCCGCCATCGCTACGCCCAGCAGCATCCAGGTCGCGATGTAGCTCACGGGATCGCGGGCGTTGGCGAGCGCAACCAGGCCGGCCGCGGCGATCAGCGAGCCGCAGCCCATGACCCAATGGCCGCCAAAGCGATCGATCAGCCGGCCGACGCTCGGCGACACCAGACCGCCGCAAAACAGGCCGGCGGAAAGGCCACCCGCCGTAAAACTGATCGACCAGCCGCGATCGGCGGCGATCAGCGGCATCGTCAGGACCGGCGGATAAAACAGCGCCCCCCACGCCAGAATTTGCGTGACGCCGAGGACCGGCACGGCGCGCCACGGGCCTCTCAGAAATCGAAAAATCGGCATGGCAATGTGTCGCAAATTCCTGCCGCCGTGCGCGCGCCGCCGAAACACACAGCTAAAGAAACGCGTTCAACGGCTTGGCGGCGCGGTGGAGCCGCGTGCGCTCTTGCCTTGACGCTTATTGTGCCGCGCTCATCGCGCCGGCGCCGGCGCCCTTGGTGGCGGCGGTGCAGTTCCGGCCGTCCGCGGGGCGGTGCCTTCGACGCCGCATCGCACCAGCACCATGGTGCCGTAACGGCCGGCGACTTCCGGATCGATCCATTTGAGCACCAGCACGCGGCCGTCGAACGAAACGACTTCGCGGTCGTCCTGCGCGGCGGGCTCGGCGCCGGGCCCGACAAAGGTACGGCCGTCGGCGCTGGCCTTGATCGCGTGCTCGACGATGTTCGGGCTGTCGTGGCTGAGCATCATCACGCCGCCGCTGGCGCCGCCGCTGATGACGTAGGGCTGCCGGCACTGGCCGCGCGCGGCGGCTTCCGTGCGTGGACGATCGGCGTCGCGATGGTAGGAGGCGAGGCCCCAGCGGCCGACGATGTCGGAAGCTGCGATGCTGGGACGCGCCGTGGAGGCTGCGGGCGGCGGACTCGACGAGCCAAAAAAATTGCCGGTGCCCTGGCAGGCCGCCAGCGTCAATCCTGTTGTCAGCACCAGCGCGGACGCGACGCGCGCTCTCGATCCCCTCATGGCCTCCTCCTTGCGAAGTGTGCCACCTTGCAGAGGTCGATACGCCAGCGCAAGCGTCACCCGCGGCGACAAAGATGTGAAAACAAAATTGAGCCATGGCCCAAACCGGTTACGGCTTGACAGCGCTGCCGCCAGGCCATATTTCCTTGCGGCTGCTGGCACTCTCTGCTCATGAGTGCTAACCAATTCAAATGCCTGCAATTTCAGCCAAAGCCGCGCATCGATGCGGCAGTGAGGAAGTCATGGCCAAAACCAAGTTCCGTCCCCTGCATGATCGCGTGGTCGTCAAGCGTATTGAAGCCGACGAAAAGACCGCGGGCGGCATCATCATCCCCGACACGGCCAAGGAAAAGCCGATGCAAGGCCAAGTCGTAGCGGTCGGGCCTGGTGGCCGCGATGAAGCCGGAAAGCTCATCCCGATCGATCTCAAGGCCGGCGACAAGGTTCTGTTCGGCAAGTGGTCGGGAACGGAAGTCAAGCTCGACGGCGAGGAACTCCTGATCATGAAGGAGTCCGACATCATGGGCGTGATTGCCTGAGAACGATTTAGCCACCTCCTCCGCCGTCATGGCCGGACTTGTTCCGGCCATCCCGATAACGAGGGCTCGGTGACTGTCTAGCGAGGTCGCCGGGACAAGCTGGGCGACGACGAACCCAAAGTTTTCATTCGGAGTAACTTGTAATGTCTGCCAAGGAAGTAAAGTTTTCCACCGATGCACGCGACCGCATGTTGCGCGGCATCGACATTCTCGCCAATGCCGTCAGGGTCACGCTGGGTCCGAAAGGCCGCAACGTCATACTCGACAAGAGCTACGGCGCGCCGCGCATCACCAAGGACGGCGTTACCGTCGCCAAGGAGATCGAACTCGAAGACAAATTCGAGAACATGGGCGCGCAGATGGTGCGCGAGGTGGCCCAGAAGACCAACGACAACGCCGGCGACGGCACCACCACAGCGACCGTGCTCGCCGCCGCCATCGTCAAGGAAGGCGCCAAGTCGGTCGCCGCCGGCATGAACCCGATGGACCTCAAGCGCGGCATCGACATCGCGGTCGCTGCCGTCATCAAGGACATCGAAAAGCGCGCCAAGAAGGTCGGCTCGTCGGCGGAGGTCGCGCAGGTTGGCACGATTTCGTCAAACGGCGATGCGACCATCGGCAAGATGATCGCGCAAGCGATGCAGAGGGTCGGCAACGAGGGTGTCATCACGGTCGAGGAGGCCAAGTCGCTCGAGACCGACGTCGAGATCGTCGAAGGCATGCAGTTCGACCGCGGTTACCTCTCGCCCTATTTCATCACCAATGCCGAAAAGATGGTGGCCGAGCTCGATGACGTCTACGTGCTCCTGCACGAAAAGAAGCTGTCGCAGCTTCAGGCTATGCTGCCGGTGCTCGAGGCGGTGGTGCAGAGCGGCAAGCCACTGGTGATCGTGGCCGAAGACATCGAGGGCGAGGCGCTGGCGACGCTCGTGGTCAACAAGTTGCGCGGCGGCCTCAAAGTCGCGGCGGTCAAGGCGCCGGGGTTCGGCGACCGCCGCAAGGCCATGCTGGAAGATATCGCCATTCTCACCGGCGGCCAGCTGATCTCCGAGGATCTCGGCATCAAACTGGAGAGCGTCACGCTCGCGATGCTGGGCCGGACCAAGAAGGTGATCATGGAGAAAGAAAAGACCACGATCGTCGGCGGCGCCGGCAAGAAGAAGGAAATCGAGGCGCGCGTATCCCAGATCAAGCAGCAGATCGAGGAGACGACCTCGGACTACGACAAGGAGAAGCTGCAGGAGCGGCTCGCCAAGCTCGCGGGCGGCGTCGCGGTGATCCGCGTCGGCGGCGCGACCGAAGTCGAGGTCAAGGAAAAGAAGGATCGCGTCGACGATGCGCTCAATGCCACCCGTGCCGCGGTCGAGGAAGGCATTGTGCCGGGCGGCGGCGTTGCGCTGCTGCGCGCCAAGAAGGCGGTTGGCAAACTCACCAGCGAAAATCCCGACGTGCAGGCCGGTATCAACATCGTGATGAAGGCCATCGAGGCGCCGGTCCGCCAGATCGCCGAAAACTCCGGTGTCGAAGGCTCGATCGTAGTCGGCAGGATCATGGAATCGAAGTCCGAGACATTCGGTTTCGACGCCCAGAACGAGGACTATGTCGACATGGTCGAGAAGGGCATCATCGATCCGGTCAAGGTCGTGCGCTGCGCGCTGCAGGATGCCGCTTCTGTCGCGGGGCTCCTGGTGACCACCGAGGCGATGGTCGCCGAAGTGCCGAAGGAGGCGCCGGCCATGCCGGCGATGCCTCCGGGCGGCGGGATGGGCGGGATGGGCTTCTAGACCCTCCCTAAAGCGATTGAAATGTTTGGGGGCCGCAGTTCTGCGGTCCCCTTTGTTTGCGAGATGCCGGAAGCTCGCTACGACCGTAACTGTACGCTGACCGCATCGGCAGTTCGCAGCGCCAGCGCCGCGATAGTGAGGGTTGGATTTGCAATCCCGCCGGTCGGAAATACCGCCGACCCCGCGACAAAAAGATTGGGATGATCGTGCGCGCGGCATGTGTCGTCGACAACCGCTGTGCGACGGTCCTGTCCCATGCGCAGCGTGCCCATCAGATGGTGATGAGCAAAAAAGTCGCTGCGAAAAATCTCCTTGCAGTTAAGCGCTTTGACGATGCGGTCGAATTGGCGGTAAATTTCCGCACTGGTCCGCAGTTCATATTCGCTAAGCGTGAAGTGTAGCGTCATGCGCGGCTGTCCTGCGCTGTCTCGATCCGACCAATCGATCGTAACGCGATTATCCGGATTGGGTAATTGCTCGAGCTGTGAGTCAATTTCAAATTCATGAATGGCGTGATGTTGGATTGCGCTGTCGAGTTCCGGCGGCATCAATCCCTCCGCGAGGTAATGATTGGCAATGTCGTGCATGCGGATGCGGTTACCCGTCGCCAGATGGAATGCCGCGCGGGTTTTTCTGAACGCACCGTCCCGGCCCCCGTACCAAGCGACGGTGCCATCAGGACCGCGACCGGAATACACCGGCACCGGCATGAGTCCGCGGACCAGATACGCCGGGTGCTCCATAAAGTTGCGTCCCACTTGGTCGGACGTGTTGGCGATTCCGGCGGGAACCCTGTCGTCCGCGGACGCCAGCAACAGGCGCGGCGACTCAAGACCATTGGCGGCGAGGATGAACGCACGGCCTGAAGCCATCGCCGTTTCGCCTCCGGGCCGCGCGAAGTGGGCGGCAATGATGCGGCCATCCGGACCGGCTTCGACGCGGTCAACGCGCGCGTTGTCGATAACTCGTACGCCGAGTTTTTCCGCTTTCTCGACGTGGACCATCGCATTGTACCGCGCACCCGAAGGACAAATCGGAGCGCACAGGCTGAACCCCTCGCACCTTGCGCGGCCGTCGTAATCACGCGAATTGCGTGTCACGGGGCGAGCGGCGAACTGAAAGCCGAGGGGCGCCAGCCGATCCATGATGATCCGATCGGCATAAGTCGAAGGCAGCGGTGGCATTGGGTATGACGCGGAGCGCGGAAATTGTGGGTCGCCGTCCTCGCCGGCGACGCCCATCTCGTTCTCCGCCTCGACATAGTACGGCTCAATTTCGTCATAGGTGATCGGCCAATCGACGCCGACGCCGTAGGTTGACTTGAGTCTGAAATCCGACGGATGCAGACGAATTGCATTCCCATTCCAGTGCCATGTCGTGCCGCCGACAACGCGCAGGTATTCCGCCCGAACGATAGGCTCGCCAACCTGGCGAAAATATCCGCCGACAGGCGTGCTCCAATCCGGACGCGGCGCCCAAGGCTCATTGGGATAACCGCCCGACAAGTCGAGATTCACCGTCGCCATGAAATTACGAACGACCTGTCCACGATCGATCCGCGGCCCGGCCTCGAGGATCAGGACTTTGACGCCCTTGCGCGCCAGTCGCCATGCGCACATGGCACCGGCCACGCCTGATCCGATAATCACAACGTCCGCGGTTTCAGTCATGACTTCGGTTTACGCAAGGGGGGCGCATCGGCCCACGCACCAAAACCGGTGCTTTCAAGATAGGGAATCGGAACCACCCCGCGTATGGCGTCAAACATCAGAGCTTCCGAATACGCGACGCGCCGAGTGGGTTGCTGCTCGTGGTAGTAAATTCCGAGGTACCATGTCGTGACGAGATGCGAGACGAACCATTTCTCGCCTGCGCCGAGCACGTTGAGCGATGCCGGATTCTCCCGATCCGCTGCCTTGTTGCGCTTGATGATCGCCGCGCGCAGTGTCGCATACGCGTTGTGGATGTGCTTGGGGGCCCATGGTTCATCCATAATCAATTTGAACAACCGCTGTGCCATTTGCCGATCGAGATCGTCGCGCAGAAGTACGATTCGCGAGAGCGCCATAAACACTTCGAAGGAAGCCGTGCCCAGGATGCCCGGCGATGGGAGCGATAATTCGAGCTCCGGTAGTCCGCTGCCCGCCCGCTCCCACCATGCAACCGTGGCACCGCCACAAACAGCGATGAGAATCGTAATGGCGCGACGGCGAGTTAGCCGGATTTTCATGGCGCCCATCCAAAGCAGCAGCGGAGTGACGGCCGCCGGAATACAGACCCGCTCAATTACCTGTTCCGTTCGATTGCTAGCACACTCGCCGCTTGGATGGCGACATGGGTGGGCACCCGACCAGCCAGCCGCGATTGCGCACATCGCGTGATCAAGGGTATGCAAGGCAGGCTGCGGAACGCGGCTAGCGCAATTGTAGGCGTGTTATGTCGAATAGTCGTCTTGTTCATGATCGGTTCCAACTGCGCAGCCGCCGGCGTAAGATCGTGGCGGTCCTCTACGTGATCGCAATGGCCGCCTATCTGGTCTGGCGTACCACCATCATCAACGAGGACGCTCCCGGCCTTTCCCTGACTTATTTCACGGCGGAAATACTCGGCTTCGTACTAGGGCTGACGTTGATCTTTTCGTCGTGGCGCTATCGCCATCGTGAATCACCTCCTGCGCCGACGGGCCTCAGCGTCGATGTCTTTGTCACGACTTACAGGGAACCCGTCGAACTCGTGCGCTGGACAGTGATTGCCGCCCGCGAGATTGCCTACCCGCACCAAACGTTCCTGCTTGACGATGGCAATCGCCCCGAGATGCGGGCACTCGCCACTGAATTGGGAGTGCGCTATTTCGCGCGCGGCCAGAATACACACGCGAAAGCTGGCAACCTGAATTTCGGTCTGGACCATAGTACGGCCGAATTTGTCATGGTCTTCGACGCCGACCATATCGCGCTGCCACATGCGCTCGACGCGACGCTCGGCTTCTTTGGCGACCCGCGCGTCGCGTTGGTGCAGGCGCCGCAGGATTACTACAACATCGATGCGTTCCAATATTTCAACGCGCGCAACGGCGGGCTGTGGCATGACCAGTCATTTTTCTACCAGATCGCGCAGGCATGCCGCGATTGGTACAATGGTGCGTCATGCGTGGGGACATCGGTCGTCTATCGCCGTTCGGCCCTGGACGGCATCGGCGGCATTCCGACCGACACTGTGACAGAAGACATCCATACCTCGCTGAAGCTGCATAAGGCCGGTCACGAAGTCGTCTATTTCAACGAACCGATCGCCTACGGAATCGCCGCTGCCGACCTTCGCGATTACTACAAGACGCGCCACCGTTGGGCGCATGGCAATATTCACGCGTTACGGGTTGAGAAAATTCTTACTTGCAGTGGCCTGACCTTCGCCCAACGCCTGTCGTACCTGACGTTGGCAATCGTCTATCTGGAAGGCTGGCAGCAGCTCCTTCTGGTCATCGTGCCGTGGATGTCATTGTTCTTTGGCTGGGCGCCGTTCGACATCACGGTGTTCAACGTCCTCGTCGTATTGCTGTTTCCGGTTCTGACCATGCTTCTGCTGCAGGAGCTTGGTTGCGGCCTATCGCGCTATTGGGTCAATGAAGTTTTCAGCATGGCGCGTTTTCCGATCCATCTGGTTGCCGCGTTGGCGCTGGTGTCGGGAAAGATGCGATTTCATACGTCCGCGAAAAACGTGCGCGGGCGCGTCGAATGGCGATTGATGGCGCCGCAGTTGATCGTGCTGGCCGTCAGCCTCGGCGCCGTTACCGCCGGTGCCGTTCACCTCGCGCTTGATTTCCAGGTGGGCCCGCTGGCACTGGCGCTCGTAAATCTGTCATTCGGCAACTTCGGTGCCATCGACTGGAATGCGCGCCTCGACCAGGGCTACGCGCTCGAACTCGTTGCCGTGGCCGGCTTTTGGGCGCTGTTCAACGCGACCAAGGGTTGGTACGTCATACGAAAGGCCGTGCACGACGCGCGCCGATCGGCGGACGACTACCGCTTCGACATAAGGTTGCCGATCGAGTTCACGACGCCGGCCGGAACCGTGATGGCGCGGGTCGATCGAATTTCGCGCAGCTGGTTTTCCGCGCAGCTTTACGGCGATGCCGCGGTCGAAATTGGCGAGTGGCTGCCGGCGCGGCTCCATCTTCCTGCCGGCGTTACGCCGATCGATTGCGTCGTCACCGAGCGCATGCCGCTTACCGTCAAGCATGTGTCAATCGGCAAGCTCGCCGTGGAAATCGTTGTGTCACGTAGCGATGAGGCGCGGATTTCGGGAGAAATCATTTTCCCCAACCAACAAGCTCGCGACCGGCTCATGCGAAGCCTCTATTCGGTGGATTGGCATCGCGAGTACATGCACCGCAATGCCTTCTTCACGACGCCGCTCGAATTTCTCGGCCGGCTATTGTCATTCAAGAGGCCCTTCGGGCCCGCGATCCCGGAATGGGCGCCCGCGCTCTTGCGCAGTTCGGATCATGCAACATCGTCATACGCCGTCATTGCAACCGGACGTGGCGGCCATTCGGTGACGGTCCTGACGTTCGCGCCGATCGCGTTGCAATGTGTGGTCGTCGCGACGGCGTTTGGTCGCGAGCGGACCGAGACTTATGGTCTCCGCATTATCGACCATGAGCCGCTGCACGCCTTGGCCGGGCCGGGCTTCGACGGGACGGAAATGCACCGTTACAGGGCCGTGCGCGAGAACCCCCCGGCTGAACTGGTCACCACGGTCCCCGCCGCTGCGATTGAAGGGAAAGGCTAGACGTCAGCCGATTTCTTAAGCCGCTTCCGCCGGCGACGGCACATCCGTGCGGTGGAAAGAGGTCGCTGGAACATCGTTACCACCCCTGCCACCTTGCCCTTTTCGCAATGATTCAGGGATTTGGCCGAAGCATGCTCTTGATAAGGCGCAATCTCCAGCCCTTCTGGTGTGGCATCCGTGCAACAATGGCGAAGATTCAAAGCCCCGCCAACACAGAGCTGTGAGATACGCATTCTTCGCGGAATTATTGTGAAATAATGAAATTCAAGCAGTTACTGAGTGATCCGAGTATTGGGGGATGCAATGCGTAGTCTGGGGCTGTTCGTCGGAATAGCGACATTAAGTCTCGCGCACGCGGCAGATGCTGCGGACATGGCCGTCAAGGCACCGCTGACTCCGCTCGTTACCGCGCCATCCTGGGAGCTCTTCGGCGGCGTCACGATCGCACCTGACAGCTTCTATGGCGAGGTCGGCGCCGTCTTCGCGTTCAACCGCAATCTCACCGTCGATGGCTGGTTGTTCCGTCTGAAGGGTGGTGCCGGCTCCTACGACTACAACCGCGCCCCAGGACTTCACCAAGATGCCGACTTTCAGACCGGTGAGTTCATGATCGGGTACCAGACATTCGTCGGCAGCACTCGATTTTCCGGCTACGTCGGCCCCAACGTCGAACACCACGACAATCCCGACCCGCTGGCAACGGTAAAAGGCACCGAGTGGGGCATCAAGGGTCAGGGCGAAGTGTTCATGCCAATGAGCGACCGCTGGTATGTCTTTGCGCTGGCCAACGTGTCGTCGGCGTTCTCATCGTACTACGTCCTCGGCAAGGTCGGCGCCAATGTGGCACCGGGCATATCCGTCGGCCCCGAACTCTCGTTCCTGGGCAACGATCGCTTTGATGCAGTCCGGCTTGGTCCATTCGTTGCAATCGATATGGGGCCCGGAGCGCAATTGATCCTGTCCGCTGGCTACTCGTGGGACACGAATTCCGACGCGTTGAATGATCACAGCGGCGGTTATTTTACGGCCCACGCACGCAAAGTATTCTAGTTTTCGTAGTAGCGCGATCGGTCGATCGCGGAGCACCTGTACTGCAATCGCGGCCGGTGCACCGCCCTAGCCCAAAAGCTCTCTCACCGCGCGCGCTGCCTGATCGATCGCGAAATGCGCCCAGGCGTCGCCGCCGGCATCGCTGTTGGCAATCGCCACGCGGCCGAATTTTTGGCGTGCGCGTGAAAGCACCGTCTGCTCGTAGTCTTCCGGATCGAACAGCGAATTGGCCACATAGCTGTAGCCGTGCGACCACCGATTGACCGTGATCGCGGCGACGTCGCGCGCGCTCGAAAAGCCGCCCGGCCCGAGCATGCGATCGAGGTCGTCGCGGATTCGCGCCTCGAAATCCGCGAAGGTCATGGTGATTATTTTCTGGCGACCGATCCGGAATTGACGCCGCGCATCGAGCCCTTTGTTGGGCTCGCCGGGCACGTGCACGAGATGCAGCAGCATCGGCGCATCGGGATCGCGCGGATGCGCGTAGCCCCCGAGGCTGACCGGGAAATCGAGCTTCACGGTCGAGTGAAATGACATCGGCGCGGCAATGACGTGCACCTTGAGCGCGGTCCAAGCCCGCCAGTTGCGCACCAGAACATTGCTATAGACGAGCGGCGTCTTGACATTCTTCGCCAGCGCCTGGCGCTGCGGCGCGGGAAGTTCCGGCATCAGATAGGGAATCATCATGTGGAAGCAGGCCAGCACGACATGGATCGCCTCGACACGATGCAGCCGGCCGGCGCGCATATAGGCGACCTGCGCCTTCCCGGCGCCGTCGACGACATTGACGCAGGTTGAAGCGAGCCGAATGCGTACGCGATTGCGCGGCCGATCGAGTTCGCCGTAGTCGAACTTTGCCAGCACGATGTCGTCCATCGTCCGCCCGGATGCGACACCGGGAACCAGCCCGCGCACCAGAAGGCGCGCGAGCGACGCGTTGCCGTCCGGAAAATGATAGATGTAGGGCTCATCATGCGCGGGGCTGGATTGCGCCGGCAGACCAAGCCCGCGAAAGCCCGGATAGCCGAGATCGCGCAAGTCCGCGGCCGCAACGGCATCGGCGCCGAGCCCGAAGTAACCAAGCGGGCGGCCCTGAAAACAGTCGGCCGCATCGGCGCTGCAGCCCCAATGCTTGATCAGAAAATCGCGGTAGCTCGTCGCTTTGAGCAGCGTGAGCTTTTCCTCGACGGATTTTCCTGCGAGCGCATCGCGCGCGCCGGTATAAAGCGATACGAGCTGCGCCTTGCTCGCATCCGAGACCGGAAACTCCGCGATGAACTCGGCCGCGAGCCTGGCATTGAGCCGGCGGCGCGCGGCTTCGTTGTCGATCACACCCGTCGGGTCGCCGCGCACCAAGGCATCCCGGCCAAAAGCTTCGCGCGCGAAGAACATGCCGCGCGACAGGCCAAGCGAGGTGTAGAAATCCTGATCGAAGGCCGTCTCGAACCGCTTGATCTCGATACCCAGCTCACGCAGCAGACCCTTCGCTTCGCGGCTGTAAAGCGTGCGCGGCGACTGTATCGATTCCGAGCCGCCGTAACCGACGAGGCGCCGGCCGCCGAGCGTAAACTCGTTGCGCTTGGCATGACCGCCGAAATCGTCGTGGTTGTCGAGGATGAGAATGCGCGCACGCGGCCTGGCCTGCCGATAGAACCACGCCGCCGCCAACCCGCTGATGCCCGCCCCCACGATGACAAGATCATAGCTTTCCTCGATCGGCAAACCGGCGGCTGGAAATGCCTTGCCCTCGCGCGCGAGTGCGTGCGCGGTTTCGAATGATCCGTCGTGATGGCCGCGCAGCCCGGTCAGGGCGGGCGGATAGTGCGAGGGTTGTGCGGCGACTTGCGCGGCCGGCGTAAGCCCCGCCGCAATCGTCAGCGCCGAACCGTTGAGGAAATCGCGGCGGTTGATGGAGCCCATTCGCGAAATCCAGCACGGCGCTCGGCGATACCGACGTGCCTCGCGGCTTGGCGAGGAACGCTCGATTTCATTGCAACTGGTCGAGCAGATCCCGCGTGATATTCCGGCCGGTATCCGCGTCGCGCACGAAAAATATCGTGCCGTGCAAGACCATGTTTTCCAAATCCCCGAGCGGGATGTAGCTCGCGGTCACCGTGTTGCAGAGGCGGTGACCGGCGTATCGCTTGATCAGCAGGGGCTCCATATTCATCCCACAAGTATGTGCCACGCGTTCGCGGATTTCCAGTGCTGCGAAAGTTGAACACCCGCGCCGCGCGCGTCAGTTCATCGGCAGGCGAAAGCGCAGCGTTCGCGGCCCGATCAGTTCGACGCTGCCGCCCTTCATCCGCCAGTTCGTCACCTGCTGCAACGCCGCCACCATTTCATCATCGCCCTTGGCGCGCTCGGGCGGGCAGGCCCGCGCGGTTCGCGCGCCGGTCAGGATTGTGATGGTATCGGCTACGACAACGACTTGCCCCTGCACGCTGTCGCACCAAAGATCGATCGCGGCAGCGCCGCTCGGCGAAATGTCTAGGATTGGAACCCGCTTGGAGCCTTTCATCGGCCGTGCATCCAGCAACAGCTCGTGCCCAAAGGGAAATTCAGACGCGGCGTGCGCGCATCCGAATACCACAACCGCACCGACAAAGCCGCCGACTGCGACACCTGCAATCCTGCGGCAAAATGCATGCCGTTCGGCAACTGTTGTCCTACGCATGACATCCCCCAACACAATGCCTACGCGGCCACCTCCGATGGAGGCTGCCGCCCGCGCCCGCAATCCCGCAGCCCGGCGCGGGGTATCTGCCAGGCGCGCAGATGCGCCGCGAGGCAGAGCGCACTATGCTACCGGTGATCGAACATTCAAGGACCGATCCATGGATCAGCGCATCATCAATACTCTACGACAATTTTACGCATGGCGCGGTCAGTCGCCGGGTCTTCCTCGACCGTCTCAGCGAACTCGCTGGCTCGACAGCGGCTGCCGCCGCGCTGCTCCCGCTCCTGCAATGCGACTATTCGCGTGCCGCGAGCGTCGCGGAAAATAATCCGCGGCTACGCATCGATCGGATTTCGTACGAATCGGCTGCGGGCAAGAACAACGGGTATCTCGCACGCGCCAAAGACCAATCCAGGCGCCCCGCCGCCCGCGGCTTAAGACGACGAATCGTCAAAATGAAAGCGCCGCTTCCGGCATCGGAGGCGGCGCAATATTTCTTTGGAATATCAATGCGGCCTTGCTGGACTTCCGTTACGACGTGCCGAACATATTGATTACGCCGGACAGCATCATGGTGAATGCCAAGGCGACGCCCGCGCAGATTGCAACGCTGATGTAGGGTTCCCATTCGGTATTGGCCCAGCGATGCAGCTTGTCGCCGCGCGGCAGCAGCGCCCAGAAGGCAGCGGCGGTCACGATGAACACCGCAATCCCG
This sequence comes from Xanthobacteraceae bacterium, assembly GCA_041487815.1. Lineage (GTDB taxonomy): Bacteria > Pseudomonadota > Alphaproteobacteria > Rhizobiales > Xanthobacteraceae > CANJBX01. The sequence continues at coordinate 15,044 of JBGPOB010000038.1, forward strand.
GCAATCAGCGACAGCATTTATTCCTCCGATCCGGACGCGTCATTTGTAGACTTGGTTCGGCAGCCACAGCCCGATCTGCGGGAACGTATAGAGCATGATCATTGAAATAATGACGATGATCATGAATGGCATGACGCCGCGGAAGATGTCGTTGATGTTGACCCATTTCGGCGCCACGCCCTTGAGATAGAACGGCGCCATCGCCACGGGCGGCGAGAGAAACGAGGTCTGGATATTGAGCGCCACCAGCAGACCGAAGAAAAGCGGATCCACGTCGAAGGTTTTGAGCAGCGGCAAAAAGATCGGCATAAAGATCACGATGATCTCGGTCCACTCCAGCGGCCAGCCCAGAACAAAGATGATAAATTGGGCCAGGATCATGAAGCCGGTGGTATTGAGATTGAGCGCCAGCACGAATTTCTCGACCGGCTCGTGGCCGCCGAGATAGGCGAACACCGCCGAGAACGTGAACGAGCCGATGAAAAGCCAGCACACCATGGCGGTGGTGCGAGCGGTGAGAAACACCGACTCCTTGAGCTGGTCCGCCTTGAATGAGGTTCCGGGTATCAGAATAATTCCCACGATGAGCGTGGCGAACAACACGACGGTGACGACGCGCTTATCGACATCGTGGTCCGTAAATCCGGAGAAGATCAGGTAGAGGAGGAACGCACCCGCACAGACGCCGTAAATCTGGACAATGATCACGTTCCAGCGGCGCGAATAATCCGCTCCATAGGCGACAGCGAGCAGGAGCGCGCCGAGCGAACCCATGGCGGCGGCTTCCGACGGCGTGGCTAGCCCGAAGATGATCGAGCCCAGCGCGGCACCAATAAGACCGGCCAAAGGTGCAAACGACGTAATCAGCGCCAAAATCACGGTCGAGACCGGTACGTCTCTTTCCGCCTCGGGCAGCTTCGGCGCGAGCTTGGGATTAAGCATCGTCATGATGATGACATAGAGCATGTAGAGCGCGGCCAGCATGATGCCCGGGAAGAACGCGCCGGCGTAGAGCTTGACGACCGACACGCCGGCGGTCGCGCCGTAGAGAATCAGCATCACGCTTGGCGGAATCAGAATGCCGAGGCACCCGCCCGCGCAGACGACTCCGGCCGCGATCTTGACGTCGTAGCCGGCGCGCAGCATGGCGGGAAACGCCAGCAGGCCCATCAGCGTGACGCAGGCTCCGACGATGCCCGTTGCGGTCGCGAATATCGCGCAGGTCGCGAGTGTCGCGAGCGCCAGCGATGCCGGCACCGGCCCGGCGGCAAGCTGCAGCGAGCGGAACAGCCGGTCGAGAATGTTCGCGCGCTCGATAATGTAGCCCATGAACACGAACAGCGGGATCGAGATCAGCACGTCGTTCGTCATTACTGAATAGGAGCGCTGGACGAGGAGCTGAAAGATCAGATCGCCCATGGCGAAGTAGCCGAAGAACACGCCGAGCGCCATCAGCGTGAACGCGATCGGAAATCCGAACATGATGAAGACCACGAACAAGGCGAGCATGATGACGCCCAGCTCGGGATTACCGATACCGAACATCAGACGTCCCCCTTGCGCACGCCGAGCTCTTCGAGCTCCTTGACCACCTGGTATTCGCCGTGCTCGGCCTTCTCCAGCATGACCTTGTCGAGCTCCTCGACGTCATGCAGGCGCGCCGGCCATTCGCCGGTCTTGAGCGCCATCAGGCAGCGGATGACTTCGACGACACCCTGAATGACCATGAGGCAGCCGACGATCGAGATCAGCCATTTGAAGGGCCATACCACCGGGCCATTGGGGC
>JBGPOB010000039.1:0-16818 GCA_041487815.1 Xanthobacteraceae bacterium
CCGATGTGAAAATGCGCGCGCTGCTTTACGCGGGTCCGCCGATCAACGAGCCGGTCGCCTTCGGAGGCCCGTTCGTCATGAACACGGCGGATGAAATCCGCCAGGCTTTTGCGGATTTTCGCAGCGGCCGTTTTTTGGGTTGATCTTTCGGCAGCTCGACCGCTGCCTGACGCGATTCCGAAAAGCCACAACGCGCTTTAGCCTCTAATCCATTCGAATTGAATCGGTTTACCCCGCCAACACTATGATTTTGGGTGTGATCTTGTCCGACCTCGCTTCGCCCGCCGAAGCGGGCTTCGCGAAGGCGGGAAAGTCTGCAACCCCCGGAACAAGTCCGGGGGCAGGCTTTTTCGGGATCACACCCTGGGATCGCGGTCAGGAAACCAGCTTGGCAAGATCGCGGTCGAGGCGGGCGACCTGCTCTGCCAGCGTATTTTGCCGCAATCGGCGCACCCGTTCCGCGCCCAGGATGCATCTGAGCACCGCGAATGTGCTGTTGAGATCCTGGTTGACAAGCACGTAGTCGTACTCGGCCCAGTGCTCGATTTCCGTGCGCGCGTTTCGCAACCTGCGTTCGATGACGTGGTCGGCGTCTTCGGCGCGTCGTTCGAGCCGATGCTTCAATTCCTCCGCGCTTGGCGGCAGGACGAAGACGCCGACAACGTCCTGCGGCATCTTCTCATAGAGCTGGCGCGCGCCCTGGTAGTCGATATCAAAAAGGACATCGCGGCCCGTCCCCAGCGCCCGCTCCACGGGCTCGCGGGGAGAGCCATAGAAATTACCGTGCACCTCCGCCCATTCGAGCAATTCGCCGCCATCGCGCATCTGGTCAAATTTGCGCTTGCTGACGAAATGGTAGTGCACGCCATCAACTTCGCTGGAGCGGCGCGCGCGCGTGGTCACTGAGACGGAAAGTTCAATCGATTTGTCGTCTTCGATCAGCGACCGCGCCAGCGTCGATTTTCCGGCGCCGGAAGGCGACGAGATAACCAGCATGACGCCGCGCCGCGCCTGTGAGATTTCCGCCATCGTAGTCATTCCAGATTCTGCACCTGCTCGCGAAACTGCTCGACCACCGTCTTCAGCTCGATGCCGATGCTCGTCAGCTCCACGTCATTCGACTTGGCACACAGGGTGTTGGATTCACGGTTGAGCTCTTGCGCGAGGAAATCGAGACGGCGTCCGATCGCGCCGCCGTCGGCCAGCAATTTGCGCGCCTGCGCGACATGGGTATGGAGCCGGTCCAGTTCCTCACGGATGTCCGCCTTCGCGGCCAGCAACAACGCTTCCTGGTGCAGCCGGTCGGCGTCGAACCGCCCGCCTTCGGTCAGCGTCGCGATCTGCTCCGCAATCCGCTGGCGAACCGCCTCGGGCCGCCGCCCGGGAGCTTCGTCCGCGCGCGCAGCCAACGCCGCGATCTGCGACAGCCGCTCGTTCAGGATCCGGCCCAGCGCGGCGCCCTCATGGTGCCGCATCACGGCGAGACTTTTCAGCGCGGCGTCAAATCCCGCCATGGCGGCGGCCTCGGCGGCCTGCCGCTCGTCCTCGCGCTCGTCGGCGTCAACAACTTCAATGACCCCCTTGACCGCCAGAATGCCGTCCAGCCGCGGCGGGTCGGCATCGACCTGCGCGGCGAGGCGCTTGAGCGTCGTGAGGATCGCGTCGAGAACCTGTTCGTTGACGCGGACGACCGGCGCGACGCCCACGCGTTCCACGGTCAGCGCCGCCTGCAGCGCGCCGCGCGCGACTGCCGCCGCCGCGAGCCCGCGCACGGTTGGCTCGATTTCATCCCAGCCCGGCGGCAGGCGCAGCCGCAAATCGAGTCCCTTGGCGTTGACCGACCTGATCTCCCATGTCCACGCGTAAACTCCCGACACGCCCTGGCTGCGCGCAAAGCCGGTCATGCTCGAGAGCGTCATGGAAATCTCTTCAGCCGAATCGGAACCAATCTAGACGGCGGAGATTAGCGCATGATCGCGAATGGCGCATGATCACGACACGCGCACGATCGTGCCTGCGGACGGGGACCCTGCGCGCCTTATTGCGATCGAACGCGCGGGGCGGTCTGGGCCTGCGGCGGCGCCGGCGCCAAGGACTGCGGCGATTGCGGCGTTCGTGTCGTTGCACGCGTGGCGCGCGGCCGGTTTAGCGGCGTGGGAGTGCCCGTCGCGGCCGGCGCTTCGGCCGCGGGCTCGTCGGCGGTGGCGGCCACGGAGGAGTCGTTCTGCGACTGCTCCAATGCCCGCAGCTTGGCGACGTTCTTGAGGTGCTGATCGAGAGTTTCGGAAAAGGCGTGTCCGCCAGTGCCGTCGGCCACGAAATACAGTTCGCGCGTGCGCGCCGGGTTGGCGGCGGCCTCGATCGAGGCGCGGCCGGGATTTGCAATCGGCCCCGGCGGCAGGCCGTCAATGGTGTAGGTGTTGTATGGCGTCGGCTGGGTAATCTCGCCGCGCGTGATCGGCCGGCCGAGCGTACCCTTGCCGCCGACCAGCCCGTAGATGATGGTCGGATCCGACTGCAGCTTCATGCGTTGCTTGACCCGGTTGACGAACACCGCGGCAACGCGCGCCCGCTCGTCGGCCTTGCCGGTTTCCTTTTCAACGATCGAGGCCAACGTCAGCAATTCCTCCGGCGATTTGATCGGCAGGTCGCCGGCGCGCCGTTCCCAGGTGTCCTGCAACAGCTTGCGCTGCGCCTGCTGCAGGCGCTGAATCACCTGCTCGCGCGCCATACCGCGGGTGAAGCGGTAGGTCTCCGGCAGCATCGATCCCTCGCGCGGAATTTCTCGGATGTTGCCGGCAAGCACATCGGTCTCAAGCAACCGCTGAACGATCTGCTCCGAGGTCAGGCCTTCGGGAATCGTAATCGCATGCTGGACGACCTTGCCTTCGATGATCGTGCCGATGACATCCTGCAGGCTCGCCTGCTTGGGAAACAGGTACTCTCCGGATTTGATCTCGCCGCGCGACTTTTGAAGAACGACGGCGCCGATAAATATCCAGGGCTGGTCGATGACGCCTTCGCGTTCGAGCACTTCCGCGACATCGCGCACGCCGGAGCGCGGAATGATAACAATCTTTTCCTCCGTCAGCGGGCCGGTGGCGTCAAGGCGAGTCTTACCGACGACCATGGCGCCGACGCCAACGAGGCCGAGCAGGATCAAGATCATGAACACCGCATTGCCGGCAACCACCATCGGATGTCGCGCCCCGGCCGAACGGCGCACCGGCTCGCGCACGCGCTCGGGTTGCAACGCCAATCGCGGCGATTTTGGCGGGCCGCGGCGCCGGCCGAGCACAGGCTCGGGGTGGATTTCCAGCGCGCCGCGCGTCTCGGGTTCGGGCACCCGATCGCCGGGTCTTTGCGACGCAATTCTTTCCGACCCGCTGTTTTGGCCGGTTTCGCCCTTACGGCGCCAAAGCATTTGAAAATCCTGTGCTACGCAACATACGTCAACGACCGGTGCCAGCAAACGCAGCGCGAAAGGCTAGCGTCAAATATGGCAAAAGCGTGTGAACCACCTGCCTAATATTACGGCTGCGGGCGGCGAAATACCAGACTGGCATTTGTGCCGCCAAAGCCGAACGAATTCGACAGCGTGATATTGATTTCTCGCTTGCGCGCCTGGCGCGGCACGAGATCAATCACAGTATCGACCGAAGGATTGTCGAGATTGATCGTCGGCGGAGCGATCTGGTCGCGCAGCGCCAGGATGCAAAAGATGGCTTCGACCGCGCCCGCGGCGCCGAGCAGATGTCCGATCGACGACTTGGTCGACGACATCGAAATGCGTCCGGCCGCGTTGCCCATCACGCGTTGCACCGCGTTGAGCTCGATCTCGTCACCGAGAGGCGTCGATGTGCCGTGGGCGTTGATGTAATCGATTTCGGCGGGCGAAATTTGCGCGCGTTTGATCGCCGCCGACATGCAGCGAAACGCGCCGTCGCCGTCCTCGGCCGGCGCCGTGATGTGATGGGCATCGCCCGACATGCCGTAGCCGATGACCTCGGCATAAATCGTGGCGCCGCGACGCTTGGCGTGCTCGTATTCCTCGAGCACTACAACGCCTGCGCCCTCGCCCATTACGAAGCCGTCGCGGTCACGATCGTACGGGCGCGACGCGCGTTCCGGCGTGTGGTTGAAATTCGTTGACAGCGCGCGGCACGCGGCAAAGCCCGCGACGCTGATACGGTTGACCGGCGATTCCGTACCGCCGGCAAGCATCACGTCGGCATCGTCCAGCGCAATGAGCCGCGCGGCGTCGCCGATGGCGTGCGCGCCGGTGGAGCACGCGGTGACGACCGCGTGATTGGGGCCCTTCAGCCGATGCGCAATCGAAACGTAGCCGGATGCAAGATTGATCAGGCGGCCCGGAATGAAGAACGGCGATACGCGCCGCGGCCCCTTTTCCTTCAGCACGATTGCGGTTTCGGCAATTCCCTCGATGCCGCCGATGCCGGACCCGATCATCACGCCCGTGCGCGTCTGGTCCTCGTAGCTTTCCGGTTTCCACCGAGAGTCCTTGATCGCCTGCGCCGCCGCGCACATCGCGAACACGATGAAGTCGTCGACCCTGCGCTGCTCCCTCGGCGCCATCCATTCGTCGGCATTGAAGGATCCGTCGCTGCCGTCGCCGCGCGGAACCGATCCAGCGATCTTGCAGGGCAAATCGGAGACGTCGAACTTTTCGATCAGCCGCACCCCGCTTTGGCCCGCGATGATCCGCCGCCACGTGTGCTCGACGCCGCAGCCAAGCGGCGTCAGCATGCCCAATCCGGTAACGACGACGCGCCTCATCGGTGGTTTCCTGTCCCCCCCAGTCCGCGGCTGATCATGCTACGTTGATCGTGCTACATCTAATCTGGCGCCCGGCGATCGCAACTGGCGATCGCAAACCGTCCATCGCGGGCGTTTGCGGCTGAAAAGCGCATTCGCCCCTGTGGGCGTTGCTCCCCGTGCACGTTGCGCCACGACGAGAAACGCGCGCCCACGCGCAGGGTTCCCAAATTTTTCGTGATCCCAGTTCTTTCGCGATCCCAAGTCTTTCGCGATCCCAAGTCTTTCGCGCGCAAAGCGTGCGCGTCATCTTGGTGCCCTAAGTTAGCGCGCAACCCGAAAGCTGCGGGTCAGCCTTTGGAATTCTTTTCGAGGAATTTTACGGCATCGCCGACTGTCAGGATCGTTTCCGCTGCGTCATCGGGAATCTCGCAGCCGAATTCTTCCTCAAATGCCATGACAAGCTCGACGGTATCGAGGCTGTCGGCGCCGAGGTCGTCGATGAAGCTGGCGGCTTCCGTCACCTTTTCGGGTTCGACCCCAAGGTGCTCCACGACGATCTTCTTAACCCGCTCGCCGATGTCACTCATCTTTCAAACCTCGCGCTTGCCTTGTGCGACTTTGCCTTTTGCGAATTTGCCTTGTGCGACCGTAGCGTCATCGTGGCTGCCGCCGTCGAACGGTCGTCGAACGTTGTTGAGGGTGGTTTTGGTCCAGATAAGGGGCAATTGCAACTCCCCCGGCCTGTTGCCCAGCCCAAGACGGGCTCCGGTTAACACACTTCAAATCCGTTGGCCAGCGCGGCCACCGAGCAGAATTCCTTCACCGCGGCAAGGCCTTGAAAGCGTCCAGATCGACCGGCGCACCGATCGCAAGCGTGCTCGCGCCGTCGGCGATGCGTTTGACGAGTCCGCTCAGCACCTTGCCGGCGCCGATCTCGCAGAAAGTTGCAACACCGTGCCGCGCCATGAACGCAACCGACTCGCGCCAGCGTACGGTGCCCGTCACCTGCTCGATCAGCCTGCGCACGATTTCGTTTGGCTCCGAAATCGGCGCGGCGAGCACATTGGCGATGAGCGGCACCGCGGGCGTGCGCACGATGATGGCGGCAAGCGCCTCCGCCATGGTATCGGCGGCAGGTTGCATCAGCGCGCAATGGAAGGGCGCTGACACCGGCAGGAGCATGGCCCGCTTGGCGCCGCGCGTTTTCGCGATTTCAACCGCCCGCCCGACCGCGGCCGCATCGCCCGAGACTACGACCTGACCGCCGCCGTTGTCGTTGGCGGCCTGGCAGATCTGGCCCTGCGCGGCTTCGGCCGCGACCGCTGCTGCAACGTCGAATTCGAGACCGATCAGCGCCGCCATCGCGCCGACCCCGACCGGCACCGCACGCTGCATCGCCTGCCCGCGCAGCCGCACGAGCTTCACCGCATCCGACAATGCGAAGGCGCCGGCCGCCGCGAGTGCCGAATATTCACCGAGTGAATGGCCGGCGACGAAGGCGACATCGCGTGCGAGAACGACGCCGGCCTCGGCCTCGAGCACGCGCATCACCGCGAATGACGTCGCCAGCAGCGCCGGCTGCGCGTTCTCGGTGAGCGTCAGCGTTTCCGCCGGACCGTCCCACATTACCGCGGAAAGCCTGTCGCCAAGCGCCGCATCGACTTCGTCGAACACCGCCCGGGCGACGGGAAACGCCGCGGCCATCGCCTTGCCCATGCCGACGGTCTGGCTGCCCTGACCCGGAAATATGAACGCGATCGACATCGGCCCGCCCCGAAAAAATCGCGGCGAGAGTCACGCTCGGTGCCGCGATGTCAAGGTTACAGGTTCCCAACGTATTCTGCCGGCGACCGCGATGAACGCGCATCCGGGCGTGGACAGGTACTATGGTGATCCCTGGGATGCCGTGAAGGTTCGAGGCGGCGCGCGCACGCTGCCGCGGATGCCTTGCTTTTGCCGGCGATGGCCCTATAACCCCGGCTTCCGCTCGATCCCGGCCGGGAGCTGAACGGACGGCCATTCGGCTGCGTTTGTTGCGCAACCATGGCAGGACCTGATGGTCCGGCGTCCCGTGTTCCCGCCTTCCTGAGAACTTCCGAGCCTTCCCGAAGGGCACGAAGGGCTTAGCGCCGGCGAGCACGACACGAGGAAAGGCAATCTATGCCATTGTACGAGCACGTCTATCTGGCGCGCCAGGACCTCTCCGTGCAGCAGGTCGAGGACCTGACCACACAACTTAAGGGTGTGGTCGAGGGCCTTGGCGGCACGGTCGCCAAGGCTGAATACTGGGGCGTGAAGTCGCTCAACTTCCGCATCCGCAAGAACCGCAAGGCGCATTTTACGCTGTTCAATCTCAATGCGCCGCCGGCGGCGATCGTCGAGGTCGAACGTCAGGAGCGGATCAACGAGGACATCTTGCGGTTCATCACCGTCAGCGTCGACGAGCTCGAGGAAGGGCCTTCCGCCATGATGCGCAAGGCCGACCGCGACCGCGAGCGTGATGAACGCCGCGGCGAGCGTGGCTTTGACCGCGGCTTCGATCGCGGGTTCGATCGCGGCGACCGCGGCCGACGCGGACGCGACGATGAAGAAGTCGTCCCCGTCGAAGCGGTGGAGGTACAGCCATGAGCTTCATGCAATCCGGCGGCGCTGGTGGCGCTGGCGGCGGCGGGCGACGACCATTTTTTCGTCGGCGCAAGACCTGTCCATTCACCGGCGCCAATGCGCCGAAAATCGACTACAAGGATGTCAAGTTGCTGCAACGCTACGTTTCCGAGCGCGGCAAGATCGTGCCGAGCCGCATCACCGCGGTGTCGGCGAAAAAGCAGCGTGAGTTGGCTCGGGCCATCAAGCGGGCCCGCTTTCTCGGGTTGCTGCCCTACGTCATCCGCTAGCGCATGATCCGTTCGCAAGGCCGGTTTGCGCTTTTCGGGTTCATGCGCTAGCGCGCGGCGGCACGTCGATGTAGCGTGCCGCGATCAGATCGGAGCTGCGCCGGGATCGGCCCGGGCAGCGATGGTTGGGGTGGCCGAATGTCACCTCTAACCGCTTATGAAAGCGGGACAGCTGGCGATGATTCAGATCTTCCTGATTGGCATTGCCGCCGGCGCGGCCACGGCGTTGCTGGCGCTCGCCGGCGTCACCGGCCCGTCGGTTGCCGTGATCCTGTTTGTGTTCGCGGGATTGCCGATCCTGATCGCGTCGATCGGCTGGAGCCATTGGGCAGGCATGATCGCGGTTGTCGCCGCGACGCTCGGTCTAGCCGCCATCATCGGCTGGAACATCGCGCTGCCATTCGCGGCTACGATCGGATTGCCGGCATGGTGGCTTGGCTACCTGACGCTGCTTGCGCGTCCTTCTCCGCCAAACCAGGAGCTCGAATGGTATCCGGTGGGCGGCCTCGTGGTGTGGGCCGCGTTACTCGCCGGCGCCGTGGTTGTGTTTGCGATACCGTTTTACGGATGGGATCAGGAGTCGCTGCATGCCGCGTTGCGTGGCGGGATGGAGCGGACGATCCGTGCCCGAACCGGGACGCCCGCCGACAGCCCCTTGGTGCTGCCGGGCGTTTCCGATCCGCAACGGATGATCGACCTGCTTGCGACCCTAGCGCCGTTCATTTCAGCGGCGTTCGGAACCGTGATCAACCTCATCAATCTCTGGCTGGCGGCCGCGATTGTGCGTATTTCGGCCCGCCTGCGCCGACCGTGGCCGGACCTTCCGGCGATGCGATTTCACCCGTATGCGTTTGTGTTCGCTGCCGCGACGTTTGCTGGCGCTTTCGCGCCGGGCATCTTCGGAACCATCGCCGGCACATTTGCGACCACCATGATCATCGCCTGCGCGGTGCTCGGACTCGCCGTCGTCCATACGACAAGCCGCGGCATCACCGGTCGCGGCATCATTCTAGGCGCGATTTACGCGGCGCTGTTGGTGTTCGGCTGGACCATCCTGCTCGCTGCAATAATCGGGCTCGCGGACGGTATTTTCGATTTGCGCGGCCGCGTCGCTACGCGCCGCGGAACGCCTCCGGTCCGCCGCCAATAAATTACGCATAGGGAATTTGTCACACCGCAATCAAACGATGGAGCCAAGACGATGGAAGTGATCTTGCTGGAACGCGTCGCCAACCTCGGCCAGATGGGCGATGTCGTACGCGTCAAGAACGGCTTTGCGCGCAACTTTCTGCTGCCGAAAGGCAAGGCGCTGCGCGCGACCAAGGACAATCGCGCCAAGTTCGACACCATGAAGACACAGCTTGAGGCGCGCAATTTTGAACAGAAGGGCGAAGCTGAAAAGGTCGCGGCCAAGCTCGCCGGGAAATCCTTTGCGGTGCTGCGACAGGCCTCCGATACCGGCCAGTTGTTCGGATCGGTTTCCGCCCGCGACATTGCTGCGCTGTTGGAAGCCGGCGGCTATACCGTGAACCGCAGCCAGGTCGCGCTCAACGCGCCGATCAAGACGCTCGGACGCCATAGCGTACCCATCGCGCTGCACCCGGAGATCGAGGTGAAGGTGACGATCAACGTCGCGCGCAGCGCCGAGGAGGCGGAACGGCTGGCGCGCGGCGAAGACATTGTTGTTGGTCGGGAAGTCACCGAGCCCGAAGCCGCACTCGCGACCGCGGAACAATTTTTCGAGAATCCGCAAGCCGCCGGGGTGACCGAAAAGGCCGAGGATCGCCCACCCGAACCGCCAGCCGCACGCTAATCAAGCCGAACGGTAATGTTGCCGGCGGTGCGGTACCGACGTTGAACGGGTCTGCCCGGAATTATCCGGGCGGGGCTTGCGCCGGACGTTCGCCGCCACCGCCGGCGGGCGATTCCGCGGCCGGCGCGGCGGCTGCCGGGCGCTCGGATGAGCTGGCCGTGCCGCCCGGCTGGCTGGCGCCGCTCGTCGGCACCGCCTCGGTGGGCGCGGGCGCGGTTGGCGTGGTTGAAGCTGCCGCATCCGGCGCCGACGCCCCCGGCGACGGTTCGGAGGCGACGGCAGGAGTTGTCATCGATGATGGGTCCGGAGCGGGAGCGGCGACTACGCGTGGTATCGCCTCCTCGCCGCTGGTGGCATAGGCGCGAACCTTGGCCTTTTCCGCCTCTTCCGCCGCCGCTGCAGCCTCGCGCGCGGCCTCGGCCGGATCGGCTTTCTTGCGCTTGCCCGACCTTGTTTTCGCATCCGCGGGCTTGCTCCGATCGCGCGCGGCATTGGTGCGCGCCTTGTCGTCAGCCGCAGGCTGTTCCGCCTCATTGAGGCCGTCCACGGCGACCGCCGGGCGCGGCGCACCCGCCTGGGATCCACGCGTCGCCGAATGACGGCCCCGCGGCTCCGCCGCCGAGCCGGGATTGGCGATCAGAAAGCCCGCCAGCGCGCCGGCCGCTTCGACTTTGCTGGTGTAATGCTCGCGCAGAAAGCCGGTGAGCGAACGTTGATCGGCGCTTTTTGCAAGGCCGCGCGGCGACTGATGGCAGGCTGAACAGTCGCTGGAGAACAACTGGGCCGGAGTCTTGCCTGCGGTGTAATCCGTAACCTGCGCGCGCGCCGGTTTGTGCGGTGCAGCGAAGGCGACCGCAACAACCACCATTCCGATCCACCAGCCTTTCCGGAACACCGAATTCTCCTGCAACTTAAGGTCGACCCATGCATAGCGCATAATCGCGAACGAGGGTGCCATTTTTATCAGTGTTGACACTCTGCCAGCACGCGCTTCCCGATTGCCCCTATCGCAAGACTTTGGTCTAATTCTGTCGTTATGTCTGTTGCGCGTGGGTTGCACCAACGTGGAGCGGTAATACGTCGTCGGGTGCGGTCATGGATGATTTGCTGCGCGTTGCGCTTCGTTCGGTGATCAAACAGGGAAATCTGCGTGTAACGAGCGCGCGCGGAAATACATTTCGCGTCGGCGACGGTTACGGAAAACCCGTCGCCATTCGATTTGCCACGCTCGCCGCACAGCGCGCAGTCATTCTCAATCCTGAACTCAAAATCGGCGAGACCTACACCGACGGCACGTTTGTGGTCGAGCAAGGCTCGATTGCGGATTTTCTCGAGCTCGCGCTTGGCCAGGAGAAGGCCGGCGGGCCGCCACGCTGGACCAAGCCGCGTCGGCTCGTCCGCTATCTGTGGCGCAGGCCGCAGCAGTACAATCCACGCCGGCGAGCCCGCTCAAACGTAGCGCACCACTACGACCTCGATACGCGGCTGTATTCGCTGTTCCTCGATTCCGACCGACAGTACAGCTGCGGTTATTTCGAAACCGAGGATTCCACGCTTGACGACGCCCAGCTTGCGAAAAAGCGGCACCTGGCCGCAAAGCTCCTGCTTAAGCCGGGGCGCCGTGTGCTGGACATCGGCTGCGGCTGGGGCGGCCTCGCGCTCTACCTCGCGAACGCGACGGGCGCACACATTACCGGCATCACGCTCTCGCGCGAGCAGCTCGATATCGCCAATTCGCGCGCCGCCGAGCAAGGCGCCGATGGCCAGGTCGAGTTTCGCATGCAGGACTATCGCGACCTGTCGGAGCGCTTCGACCGCATCGTATCGGTCGGCATGTTCGAGCATGTCGGCATCGGCTTTTACGACACATTTTTCCACAAATGCGCGGATATTCTCGCCGATGACGGCGTGTTCGTGCTGCACGCGATCGCCCGCTCCGAAGGTCCGAGCGCGACCAACGCCTGGATTGCGAAATACATCTTCCCCGGCGGCTATATTCCGGCACTATCGGAGGTGCTGCCGGCGATCGAGCGCTCCGGTCTGCTCGTCAACGACATCGAGATCCTGCGCCTGCACTACGCCGAAACGTTGAAGGCCTGGCGCGCCCGCTTTCTCGCGCATCGCGAAGAAGTCGAGCGCCTCTACGACGCGCGGTTTGTGCGGATGTGGGAATTCTATCTCGCGGCATCCGAAATGGCGTTCCGCCAGCAGGACCTGATGGTGTTCCAAATGCAGTTGACCAAGCGGCAAGGCGTGGTACCGATGACGCGCGACTATATTGCCAATACCGAAGCGCGCCTGCGCGACCGCGAAGCCCGCGAACCGGCGCCGATCCGACTGGCGGGCGAATAACGCGATCCGGCGCCGGCGGCCTGAATTGCCGGGCACGGACACGGGTACGGACACCACAACCGTAAGGGACGCCACCATAGTGCGATCATCTTCCCTACTCCTGCCACTGGCCACGGCGGCGCTGATCACGGCGCCCGCGGTGCTGGCGCAGGACATCCCGAATTTCGGCAAGATCATCCTGTGCAAGCAGGTCGCCGACGCCGCGGAACGCCTGAAATGTTACGACCGCGCCGTCAGTGAAGCGCCGAACGAATTTGTCCGCAAGGACGCCACGACGACGACCGACGGCGACTGGAAGCTGACGGAGATTACGTCGCAGGTCGACGGCACCCCCCGGCTGGCCGCGGTGCTTGAGGCCTCCGAAGGTACGTCCGCGCTGGTGGTGCGCTGCCACGACCGGGTGACGGAGGCCTATATTTCCATGCGCACCTATATTGGCACCGCCGAGGCATTGCCGATTACCTATCGAATCGGCGATGCCGCCCCGGTCGATGCCCGCTGGCTCCCCTCACGCGACGGCAGCGCGCTGTTTCTGGCGAATCCGACGCTGGCAATGGCATTTTTCCGATTGCTCCCCGCCGATACTACGCTGCGGCTGAGGATTCGCGACTTTCAGGGGCGGAGCGATGAATTTACGTTCGCGCTCGGCCCGGTCGATGAGGTGCGCGACCGGATCGCCGCCGCCTGCAATTGGCCGCAAGACGAGCGCCAGCCGCAGGCAACCGCGCCGGCGCAAACCCAGGCGCAGCCACCGCGGCGCCGACCGGCGACGAAACTGGCGTTGGTACCCATTCATCAGCAGCGTTGGAACATCAGCGCGCAACGCCGCTAGGTGTGATCCCGAAAAAGCCGGCCCCGGACTTGATCCGGGGTGGAACCCGGTTTTCGGGATCACGCCCAAACTATAGCGTTTAGCCGGCACGCCGATTCAATTCGACTGAATCAGACTCAAGAGTTCCACCCTCGCGCGCTTCGCCATCGTCAAGCCATATTCAAATTTATTTTGGCAACGAACCAATCCGGTGATAACGGGGACAATGTAATGTCACCCCACCAAAGCGCCGCGAGCAATGCTATGCCGCAAGCGCTAGGTCGTGACCTGTGGCGTCGGGCGTTGTAATGCGTATGACCAATTCAATCCCTCACCCTGCGTCTATATTGGACCGCCATGGCTGTCGATTCGACCGCTCGCAAACAATTAGTCGAGGCTGCCGCGGCGTTTCGCGCCGCGCCGCACAACATCGAGGTCGAGCAAGCGCTCTTGGGCGCCGTCCTCGTCAATAACGAGGCGTTCTACCGCGTCTCCGACTTTCTTGAGCCGCAGCACTTCTTCGAGCCACTGCACCAGAAACTGTTCGAGCTTGCCGGCAGCCTCGTGCGCGCCGGCAAGATCGCAACACCGTTGACGTTAAAGACGTTCCTTGCGCCGGATCTCGATATCGCGGGTCTGACGCCGAGCCAGTATCTGGCGCGGCTCGCCGCCGAGGCGACCACGGTCATCAACGCCGAGGACTACGGG
This sequence comes from Xanthobacteraceae bacterium, assembly GCA_041487815.1. Lineage (GTDB taxonomy): Bacteria > Pseudomonadota > Alphaproteobacteria > Rhizobiales > Xanthobacteraceae > CANJBX01. The sequence goes on from JBGPOB010000039.1 coordinate 13,358, forward strand.
CGCACGATCTATGAACTCGCGCTGCGTCGATCGCTCATTCTGATCGGCGAAGACATGGTCAACGTTGCCTATGACGCGCCGATCGACACGGCGCCGCAGGTTCAGATCGAGGACGCCGAGCGCCGGCTCTACGAGCTCGCCGAAACCGGTAAGTACGACGGCGGCTTTCAGCGGTTTGCGCGCGCGCTCACCACCGCGGTCGATATGGCCGCCCATGCCTATCAACGCGACGGCAAGCTGTCCGGCATCGCGACCGGGCTGAAGCGACTCGATGAAAAACTAGGTGGATTGCAGAAATCCGATCTTGTCATCCTCGCCGGCCGCCCCGGCATGGGCAAGACGGCGCTCGCCACCAACATCGCCTACAACGTGGCCAAGGCCTGGCATGGACAGACCGAGGTCGACGGCAGAGTCTCGACGACGAACGGCGGCATGGTTGGATTCTTTTCGCTCGAAATGTCGGCGGAACAGCTCGCGACGCGCATCATTGCGGAACAGACCGAAATTCCCTCGTTTCGCATCCGACGCGGCGAAATCCATCCGGCCGATTTCGACCGGATTGCCGAGGCGGCACGCGAGATGGAGCAGATTCCGCTCTACATCGACGAGACCGGCGGCCTGTCGATCGCGCAGCTCGCCGCCCGCGCGCGGCGGCTCAAACGTCAACGCGGGCTTGATGTGCTGGTCGTCGATTATATCCAGTTGTTGCAGGGATCGAGCCGACGCGCCGCCGAAGGCCGCGTCCAGGAAGTGACGGAAATCACCACGAGCTTGAAGGCGCTTGCCAAAGAACTAAACATACCCATTATCGCGCTGTCACAGCTTTCACGTCAGGTCGAGAATCGTGACGACAAGCGGCCGCAACTTTCAGACTTGCGCGAGTCGGGGTCCATCGAGCAAGACGCCGATGTCGTGATGTTTGTATACCGGGAGGAATATTACCTCGCCAACAAGGAGCCGAAGCCGGGAACGGACGAATACTTCAAGTGGCAAACAGCGATGGACGCCGCCCACGGCAAGGCCGACGTGATTATCGGCAAGCAGCGTCACGGCCCCACTGGCACCGTGCAACTGCAATTCACTGCCGACGTCACGCGGTTCGCCGATCTTGCCGAAGACAGCCAGGTGCCCGCGCGGTATTAGAGTATCTGCAGGCGCGGCGGGTGGAGGATCTACGTTCGATTGCGCGCTAACGTGTTAATATGGCGCACGATCTTGCCTGCCTTCGCCGGAGCGAAGCCCCGGCTTCGCGCAGGCAGGTCGGCGAACCGGATTCCAATTCACCCGATCATGTGCCACATGGGGCCGGCCTCGTTGCCGCCTGCCCTTGCTGGGGCCGCCGTTCGTAGTGATATTCGACCCAAGTCCATCCGCCGACTATTGCGGTATTATGGCGCAAATGCCACAAGCGATTCCGCGCTTCAAGCTCTAAATTCTTGGCATGGCCGAGATACGCACTGTCACGACGCTGAAATCCAAGCGCAGCGAGATCATTGCATCCATCGCCAACTATGAGCGGCGGCTAGCACAGGCCCGTGCTGATCTCTCGCACGTCAATGCCACGATTGCGATGTTCGAAGCCAAGGGACACCACGGCGAAATGCAGCCTTACGTGGACCTGCATCGGTTGTTTAAGCGTGGCGAGCAAATGACCCTATGCAAAGCGATGCTGGCAGACGGGCCCAAGAATACGCGCGAATTGGCACAGCACGTCATGGCGTCAAAGGGACTCGACACAGGCGACAAAGTATTGGCCCGCTCCATCGCTCTGCAATTGGTTCATGCCTTGCGGATGCAATGGAAACGCGGCTTGATTGTCAGCATTGAGAAAGAGCGCGGGGCGAGAGTATGGCGATTGCCGCAGTCATCAATGCCTTTTCAAACCAAACTTGTTTGACACCCAAACCTGTTTGAGTGCTAGCGTTTGCCAGCAAAGGGAGGTTTCGATGGCAACTCAAGTTTATGGCCTTTTCCCAATATCGCTGAATCTTTTGGTTGGAAAATTGGGAGCCCATTACTCATTTGTCGTCGCGACTGTCGCCGCTTCAACCGAAGCTGACGTTCGCAAATTTGCGCAGGCGCAAGATACCCTCGGGCTACCTTGGTCTGACCCTGCTGCCTTTGAATGCAAACCGGTAGCAACTTTTGGCGCGGTACCACCGCAAGGGCAAGTGCTTTACCAATGGACGCCTGCTTAACTTGCATGATGACGCTGCCAATACCCCGAGAAATCCACTGACGGTTTGGATTTGGTCGCAAGCATGGCAAGCCGATGGATTTGATCGCCGTTCGACAGTCGCCGGTGATCTTCGCGCCATGAAGCTTCTTGCGCGTAGCGGAGCAGATATGTTCCGGCGATATGATGGTGGTGTCCGATCTCGGCGCGGCGCATCCGGCTGAAAAATTCCTCTGCCCAATTCGTGCAAGCACCGTCCAGCGAATACGCTTCTTCGTGATTGATCCGCTTCATTTCGAAACGGTCATGCAGCGCATCCCATGATCCGGCTTCGTCGGCGTTGACGATGGTACCCTTGGCAATACGCGCCTTGATAAACGAGAGGGCTTGGCCTTCGCTGCGGAACACGGCGGGGATTGAATTGCCATCACGCTCGCGAACGATGACGACCGCTTGGCGCTTGCCGGTTTGATTGCGGCCTAGACGACGATCAACGCGGTTCTCGCGAAGATTGGCAGGCTTGCGGTAGCCGCCGAAATAACCGCCATCGACCTCAGCAATCTTACCTTCGCCGCCGACAATGCGACCTTTCAATTCCTCAGCCATCGCTTCGCGCAGCTTGTGCAGCAAAACGAATGCGCATTTGTAGGACACATTCAAATCGCGCGAGAGCGCCAGCGCCGACTTGCCCTTGACCTCGTTGCAGAAGATCGCGATGGCCGCGAGATAGCAGCGCAGTGGCAGCTTGTGGCTGGCGAATAGCGTTCCGCTGGTAATTGTGAAATCTTTGACGCAGGCGCGGCAGCGGAACCGGGGCGCGCCTTTCAGGCGGCGGCAATCATAGGCATCAACGCCCCCGCAATGCGGACAGACCGGCTCGCCATTGGTATTGGCCCAGCGGATACGCCGGAACGCCATTTCCGCGTCGGCGTCTTTCATCGTGAAAATGGACGCCAAAGAGAGGCTTTTCGCTTGCTTGGAAAGGAGGAAATGCTGGGCCATTTGGTCACCTATCGGATGCGGTAGCTATCACAAACGATAGGCTAAAAATGGGGGCTTGTCAACGACAATCTTTCATATATGATAGCCACCGAATGTGATAGGAGGCGGCATGGCGATCAAGTCCGAGGCCGAATGGGCAGCCCGTGCGAGCGCGTTCCTCAAGCATAAGCTACAGGACGGCGAGGTAACCTACGCTGAGCTGGCCAAACGGCTCAAAAAGCATAGTTTCAAGGAAACCGAAGCCTCGATTACGAATAAGCTGAAACGAGGCTCATTCCCGGCC
>JBGPOB010000040.1:0-16764 GCA_041487815.1 Xanthobacteraceae bacterium
AGAAGATCGTCTTGCACTACGCCGTCTTCACCCTCCCCTGGAGGGGGAGGGTCGCCGCGCAGCGGCGGGGTGGGGTGAGAGGTTTGTTCACCCCCTCCCGCCACGCCTTCGCCCTGCGGGCTACGGCGGGCGACCTCCCCCCTCCAGGGGGAGGTGGAAGAAGTGCCCAACGCAAACACCGCATCGACCAGATCGTGCCGCGCGCCCTGCTCGCGGAGTTGAACTTTCAGACGGTCGGCGAAGAAAGCCACTAACGACGACGCGATCTCTTCAGAAATCTGTTGTCTATTTCTAAATTTGACTTCCTTGCTTCGGCTAGTCTGCATCAATTCGCCACTTGAAGTCCTTGTTTGAGTAACAGTAATTGTCTGCTGCTCAGCTAGGATTTCAGGAAACCGATGGGATGGGATCAGATGCTTGATGACGCGCCCGATCTCTGCCGTCAGGCCTAATCTTAGTTGATTGTCCAAAACGATACGAATCACCCCCAGCGCCGCGCGCCTTAGCGCATAAGGATCCTTGCTCCCGGTCGGCTTCTCGTCGATCGCCCAGAAGCCCACCAGCGTATCGATCTTGTCCGCCAGCGCCACCGCGACCGAAACCGGATCGGACGGCACCAGATCGTTCGGTCCCTGCGGCTTGTAGTGATCCTCGCAGGCGTGGGCGACGGCCTCGTCCTCGCCCTGTTCCTCGGCGTAATACTTCCCCATCAGGCCTTGCAGCTCGGGAAACTCGCCGACGACCTCGGTCAGTAGATCGGCCTTGCACAACCGCGCTGCCCGCCTCGCCTTCTTCACCAGTTCCGCTTTTTCGGTTTCCGAAGCTGATGGCACGAGGAGCGGCGCCAGTTCCGCCGCCAATCTCTCGATCCTTTCAATGCGTTCCGCCTGGGTTCCGAGTTTTTCGTGGAACACGATCGACTTGAACTTGGGCAGCCGGTCTTCAAGCTTGGTCTTAAGATCGGTGTCGTAGAAAAACTTCGCGTCCGCGAGCCGCGCGCGGATCACGCGTTCGTTGCCGGCGACGATCGCCTTGCCGCCGTCCCTGGCCTCGGTATTGGCGACGAGGATGAACTTATTGACCAGCCTGGCGTGCGCCGGATCGCGCAGCACAAAGCACTTCTGGTTGTTGCGGATCGTGCTGCGCACGACCTCCGGCGGGATTTTCAGAAAGGCCTCGTCGAACGAGCCCATCAGCACCACCGGCCATTCGACCAGGCCCGCGACTTCGGCCAGCAGACCCTCGTCCTCAACCACTTCGTAGCCTTGCGCAAACGCGAGGTTCCTGGCGTCGGCGCGGATGATGTCCTTGCGCCGCTCGGGGTCGAGCACGACCTTGGCCTTTTCGAGCTTCGCCGCGTAATCGGCGAAGCGCCGCACGCTGATCGGATCGGGCGCGAGAAACCTGTGGCCGTAAGTGACCATGCCGGCCTCGACGCCATCGACGGCGAAGTGCACCAGTTGCGGCTCCTCGGTCTCGGCGCCGAAGGTCGCGACGATCGAATGCAGCGGCCGCACCCATGCGAGCGATCCCGGTTTCTCCGAGCGCTCACCCCAGCGCATCGATTTCGGCCACGGAAACGCGCGCACGATGACGGGAAGTATCTCGGCGATGACATCGATCGCGTCGCGGCCCGGCTTCTCGATCAGCGCGACGTAGAAATCGCCTTTCTTCGCATCCTTCTCGATTTTGGCTTCGTCGATGGAGTTGAGCCCCGCGCTTTTTAGAAATCCGGCAATTGCGCCCGCGGGCGCGCCGACGCGCGGGCCTTTCTTCTCGTCCTTGAGGTCGGGCTGGCGCGCGGGAACGCCTTGCACGGTGAGCGCGAGCCGCCGCGGGGTCGCAAACGCGCGCGCACCGTCGTACACGAGCCCGGCGTCAACCAGCCGGTCGGTGACCATTTTGCGCAGGTCTTCCGCCGCGCGCGCCTGCATGCGCGCCGGGATTTCCTCCGAGAACAGTTCGAGCAGCAGGTCGGGCATTGAACTATCCGCGCGCTCCGTCACCCTCCCCTGGAGGGGGAGGGTCGGCGCGCATTGCGCGCCGGGTGTTCCCCTCCCCCTTGTGGGGAGGGGTTAGGGGTGGGGGTGGTCGCGAGTGCGCACTGAATATCCTCAAGCACGCTGTCGATATTCAAGAGCACGTCATTGTTCCAATAACGCAACACACGGTAACCCTGCTTTTCAATCGCCTGGGTCCGAACTGCGTCAACCTCAAGATGCACCGCGTGCTGCCCGCCGTCCACTTCGATGATTAGTCGAACCGCGTGATTCGCAAAATCGACGATGTACTTCCCCAATCGAACCTGCCGACGAAAATGCGTAGCATTCAATTCGAGCCTATGCCGCAAGTGCCACCAGAGCTTTCGCTCGGCTTGCGTCGGCTGCTTGCGCATCTGACGCGCGAAATTTCGAACAGCTGGTATTGCTACCGTACATTCGCGGCGCGCCCAAATTCGCGGCTCGTCTCGGCGGGAATTCACAATCACAGTCTCCGACCCAGAGCGATGACCCCCACCCCTAACCCCTCACCACAAGGGGGACGGGAATACGCCTGCGATGGTCGCGGCACCTCGACAAACGCGAACCAGCCGTGACACGACCTAACCACCGCGCACCCTCACAACTTCTTATGACTGCCGTCGCACAGCGGCTTTTTCGCCGAGCGCTTGCAGGCGCAGAACCATACCTTTTCGGATTTTTCCGCCTTGAATTCGATCGGCGAGAAGCCCGAGCCCTTGTGCGAGCCGTCGCAGAACGGCTGCGATTTCGACTTGCCGCACGCGCACCACCAGTAATCCTTGCCGGCTTCGACATCGATGGTAATCGGCGCGCGCCCGCCGATTTCGGGCATCGTCACGCTCATATCGCCATTCCTCCCGCTTGCGTTTTCAGCCACGCCTCGCCGCAGGCCTTGGCGAGTTCGCGCACGCGCAGAATGTAGCTCTGGCGCTCGGTCACCGAGATCACGCCGCGCGCGTCGAGCAGATTGAACACGTGGCTCGCTTTGATGCACTGATCGTAGGCCGGCAACGCCATCAGATGATGCGATTTCTCAGCCGTGGACCAGCCGCTTTCGAGATATTTCCGGCATGCCGCCTCGGCCATCTTGAATTGCGCGAACAGCATCTCGGTGTCAGAGTGCTCGAAATTGTGCCGTGAATATTCCTGCTCGGCCTGCAGAAACACGTCGCCATAGGTGACCTTGCGGTTGTCGTCGCGGCCGTTGAAGTTGAGCTGATAGACGTTGTCGACGCCCTGCACGTACATCGCCAGCCGCTCCAGCCCGTAAGTCAATTCGCCCGACACCGGCGCGCACTCGAAGCCCGCGACCTGCTGAAAGTAGGTGAACTGCGAAACCTCCATGCCGTCGCACCAGCACTCCCAGCCGAGCCCCGCGGCGCCGAGCGTCGGGCTTTCCCAGTCGTCCTCGACGAAGCGGATGTCGTGGATCGCGGGATCGATGCCGATGGCATAGAGCGATTTCAGGTAAAGGTCCTGGATGTCCGGCGGCGACGGCTTGAGGATGACCTGGAACTGATAATAGTGCTGCAGCCGGTTCGGGTTCTCGCCGTAGCGTCCGTCCTTGGGCCGCCGCGACGGCTGCACATAGGCGGCGTTCCAGTGCCGCGGCCCGAGCGCGCGCAATGTCGTCGCCGGGTGAAAAGTCCCCGCCCCTACTTCCATGTCATAAGGTTGCAGGATGACGCAGCCGTAGTCCGCCCAGTAGCGCTGCAAGGCTAAAATAAGCCCCTGGAACGAGCGTTCCGGGCGCATATGGGCGGGAAGTTCGGCCACGTGAATCTCGCGGTGGGATGGGCGCGGAACCTATCGGCGGGTCTTGCGAGGGTCAAGGAGACCGGCCAACGTACGCTTCCGGCCGCCGCCGCGACGATCTGCAACCTCCCGCCGACGGCACGGGACCCAACAGGAGACTCTCATGACAATCCTGCGACGCATCGGCCGAATTCTTGGCGTGGCCGCGCTGGCCGCCACCGGCTGTGCCGTGCTGAACGCCGATCTTGTGCGCGCGCAGGATTATCCTTCGCGTTCGATCAAGATCGTGATTGCCTTCCCGGCCGGCGGCCCCACCGACTTCGTCGGGCGCCTACTGTCCGACAAGCTCAAGGACATGCTCGGCCAGCCGGTCCTGATCGAGAACAAGGCCGGCGCCTCGGGCGCGATCGGCGCCGACTTCGTCGCGAAATCCGAGCCCGACGGCTACACGCTCTTTCTCACGACCGTCGGTGCGGTTGCGATCACGCCGCATCTGCGCGCCAACATGCCCTACGATCCCGTCAAGGATTTTGCCGCGGTCACGATGGTCGTGCGCAATACCACGGTCATGGTGGTGCGTTCCGAAAATCCGGTGAATTCCGCCAAGGAACTGGCGGCGCTCGCCAAGGCCGCCCCCAACGCAATTCCGTTCGCGTCGACCGGCTCGGGCACGACGCCGCACCTTGCGCTCGAACTGTTTCAGGCGGCGGCCGGGGTCAAATTCCTGCACGTGCCGTATCGCGGCGCCGCGCCGGCGCTGACGGATCTCCTTGGCGGCCAGGTGCAGGCGGTCGCCCTCGACGTGCCGGTGATCCTGTCGCAGATCCAGGCCGGCAAGCTCAAACCGCTGGCCGCCGCATCCGAACAACGCAACCCGATGTTGCCCAACGTACCGACGCTTGCCGAACTTGGTTACCCCAATACGCAATCGGACAATTGGTATGCGCTGCTCGCACCGGCACGCACGCCGGCGGCCATTGTCGGCAAGCTCAACAAAGCAATCGCCACCGCACTTGCGGACCCCGACATCAAGTCAAAACTCGTTCAATCGGGCGCGATCCCTGCTCCCAATTCACCGGAAGAAATGGCGGCATACCTCAAGAGCGAGCTTGAACGCTGGGGCAAGATCGTACGCGAATATGACATCAAGGGATCGTAACGCGGCCGACGATCATGCGGGCGGCACGACCGTCATCAGCGGCGGCCGGTTCTTAAGCTTTCGCTAACCGATTAACGCCGCACTAAGCCTCAATCGCAATTTTGCCGGTCCTTGGGCGCATTCAGCGCTGCAATTTACGTCGTGCACAACCAACCGCGACAATATCGCTGCCCAAGCGGGGAATATCCGGCTGGAGCATTGCGATGATGACGTTCGGGATTTTGGGAATGATTTTCGTAGCGTTGTTTCTGGCGCCGCTGTTTGGTTCAGACCGGCCCGTCGCACGTCATTGATTGCAGGCCGGCAGCGCCCTTCAAACTTCAATCAGGCCGATAGATTCCGGTTTGCGGATCTCGCCGCAGCGTCGGCAGTGCGTCGCGCGCAGCCTTCTCGGTGACCGGCACGCTCGCGTTCGGATGCAGCGTCTCGTTGACGCGCCGCCATTCCCGGCTCACGAGTTTCGCTAGCGCGATCGCGCCCGCGGTTCCGAGAGTCATGGCGATGATCGGCGAAATGGTCATTGTCGTCTCCTAGAGTCCGTAGCGCGCCCAGAGGGCGCGCGCTTCCAGCGCCGATATGATTTCATCCGGCACACCCGTGTCGCCCGCAAGGGCGCGCCATCGCATACCGGGCACCAGCCGGCCCAGCACGCCGCGTCCGGCGCTCACCACCGGGGTCGCGACATCCTTGCCGTAGCGTTCGCGTAGAACCGAGCGCAGATCGCCAAGCCGGTCGACCAGTCCGTACCCGAGAGCGGTTCCAGCGGTCCAATATTCCCCGGAAAACAGGGTTTTTTCGGGGCCTGTCAACCGCGCTCCCCGGCTCGCTTTGACGAGATCGATGAAATTGTCGTGAATTTCGCGCTGGATCGATTTCAGGTGCGCGACGTCCTCCGGCTTTTCCACCTGGAAGGGATCGAGCATGACCTTGTGCTCGCCGGAAGCGTATACGCGTCGCTCAATGCCAAGCTTCTTGATGGCCTGGTCGAACCCGAACGTCGCCCCGACAACCCCGATGGATCCGACAATCGAGGACGGGTCACAAACGATTTCGTCTGCGGCGCAGGCAATCATATAGCCACCAGACGCGGCGACATCTTCGACGAACACAATCACCGGCAACTCGAATTCCGCGGCCAGCATGCGAATTCGCGCGTAGATGAGATGCGACTGCACCGCCGACCCACCGGGCGAATTGACGATCAGTGCGACGGCTCTGGCGCCGCGCAGCTTGAAGGCCTTGTCCAATACTTGTGCGACGCTCGCGAGCGTGAGGCCGGGCCGCAGCGGCGTCGAGAACCCGATGACCCCGGTCAGCCGCACCACAGGCACCACCGGCACGCCGAAGCGCCAGCTTTTCGGCAACAGCGATTGCAGAAGCGATCGCAGCCGCGCCGATAATTGTGCGACGTGCTCGTTCATGGCGTTAGCGGTCATCGGCAGGTCATACGTCCATAACGATCTTGGCTCAAGTTACCGAAAATTTACCGCTCGGATGCACTGCTCGCGCCGCGAGGCGCAGCATCAATTACTGGAACGGTTCTTGCGTTGGCTCGATTGTCCACCGCCGGGGTGGCGGAAATAAAAAGGAGTCTTTCGTGGACATCAAACTTCTGATTTTTTCAGCTTTAATCGCCTTGATTGCTGGTTTTTCCCATGTCGGTGAACCATCGCGCGTACGCAAGCAGCGCATTTCGCGCTGACCATGCAATAGTCAAATTGCCGCAAGCCGTGCCCAACCCGGCGGCAAAGCACCCAATCGCGCCAAAAACATCGGCAGCCGTATGGGCGGGCCAGTTCAGGCCGCGAACGGGGCCGCGCCGCGCAGGATCGCTTCGGCCGCACGCGTCGGCTGGCCGTCAATGTCATTAAGTGTCAGCCCGGGTCGAAGCGCGAGCGCACTACGGCTCGCCTTGACGGCGCGAACGACGATGCGAATGGCAGTTGCCCCCGGCCGCGGATTGACCGGCAAGATCTCGATCGACCCGAACGAACCGCCAAGCGCGGCGAGGACCTCGGCAAGACCATCGGCGCGATAGATCAAGGCCAGCCGCCCCCGCGGCTTCAACAGCCGCGTAGCGGCTGTCAGCCAGTCGGCCAGGGTGTGCGCGCTCGCCATATGGGCTGCCTGGCGCGCCGGCGTCGGCGATGGCCGCGCGTGTGCCAGATCGTGAAATGGCGGGTTCATCATCACCCAGTCGGCAACGCCGGCGGGAAGGCCATGCGCCGCAAACGCGTGCGCCGCGCTTGTGACATCAAGCGTAATGGCGGTGACCCGGTCGCCGCACCGATTGCGCGCAATGTTTTGCGCCGCCAGTTCGGTCAATGTTGGATCAATGTCAACGAGCGTGACGTCCACCCCACCAATGCGCGCTGCCAATGCGAGGCCCGCGGTGCCGACGCCGGCGCCAAGGTCGACCACCCGTTCGCCTTTCTTCGCGCTCACCGCCGCAGCCAGCAGGATAGCGTCATGGCCGAAGCGGTGGCCACGGCGCGGCTGCAGCAGCCGCAACCGTCCGCCGAGAACGGCATCATCGGAGATCGTGGCCGAGCGTTCAGGTAACATCCGGGCGCAGCTCGTGTCCCAGGCCGGCGTCACGCAACAGGCTGCGCGCAGGCGCGACATCTTCGTCGGCGACCAGGACCCGCCGCGGCAAAATGCCCAGCGAGCCTTCCAGGACGCTCATGTTCTGGTCGAGCACGACATGGCGAATGCCGGCGCCGTCCAGCAGCGCTCCGACCGCGGACACCAATACGGTGTCGTTCGTTCTGATGATTTCCCGCAACGTCGAACCGCCCCGCGCGGAGGCCACGCTCCGCGCTCATTTCATGCCGCCGGAATGCGCGGCGCTCTTGCCGAGGCAGCTTAGCGTTTCTATGCTTTCACGTCTCGACCGACCCGGGGGTGATCTTTGGCCGTTATCGTTCCTTTCGAATCCCCTGAGCGCGCGTCCATTGACCGGCTGGTTATGCTGGTGGCGGCCGACATGGCGCGCGTCAACGCAACAATCCTGTCGCGCACGGGTTCGGATGTGACGATGATTCCGGAAGTTGCCAATCACCTGATCGAATCGGGCGGCAAGCGGTTGCGTCCGATGCTCACTGTCGCGATGGCGAACCTTGCGCGCTATGACGGCGACGGCCATCTGCGGCTCGCGGCCGCGGTCGAATTCATGCACACCGCGACATTGCTGCACGACGATGTCGTTGACGAGAGCGACATGCGGCGCGGCAAGCTTGCCGCCCGCATGGTCTGGGGCAATGAGGCCAGCGTATTGGTCGGCGACTTCCTGCTCGGCCAGGCGTTCAAGATGATGGTCGAGGTCGGCTCGCTGCGATGCCTCGAAATTCTGTCGTCGGCCGCCGCGGTGATCGCCGAAGGCGAGGTCATGCAGCTTTCCGCCGCAAAGAATACGGCGACGACGGAAGACGAATATCTCGCCGTCATCCGCGCCAAGACCGCTGAACTGTTTGCCGCGGCATGCGAGGTCGGACCGGTGATCGCCGAGCGCCCGCGCGCCGAGCAGGCTGCCTGCCGCTCGTTCGGAATGAATCTCGGGGTCGCGTTTCAACTGGTGGACGACGCGCTTGATTACGGCGGCACCGCGAAAAAACTGGGCAAGAACGTCGGCGACGATTTTCGCGAGGGCAAGATCACGTTACCGGTCGTGCTCGCATTCCGCCGCGGCTCCGACAGCGAGCGTGAATTCTGGCACCGGACCCTGGAACGCAGCGAGGCAACCGATACCGATCTCGACCACGCCATCGGATTGATGACCAAGCATCGGGCGATCGAGGACACGATCTCGCGCGCGCGCCACTATGGCGCCATTGCCAAGGACGCGCTGGCTTTGTTTCCGGCCTCCGCGATGAAGGAAGCAATCGAGGACACGGTCGAGTTCTGCATTTCCCGGACGCACTGAACTCAAATAACGTCGCCGATCACGGTCGCCTGTACCCACCAGCCGGAATGTTCCGATGCAATGGCGCGCGCGCCGAGAGTTGCCGCAGCGCGCGAGGCGAACAGTCCAAAGCAGGCCGAGCCTGAGCCGGACATGCGCGCGAGTGCGCAGCCGGGCTGGGACCTGAGCGCCGAAAGCACGTCGGAGATGATGGGGCACAGCCCGCGCGCCACCGGCTCGAGATCGTTGGCTTGCTCCGCCAAAAACGCCACGAACTGCCGGCGCTCGGCGGGCGCCGTCACGTCACCGCCTGCGGGGGCATCGCCTCCTGGCAGCGCCGACACGGCCCTGAACACATCTCCGGTCGCAAGCGCAACGCCGGGATGAACGACGACGGCGAATTGCTTCGGGATCGTCACCGGGTCGGACAGGATTTCGCCAACCCCGCGCATCCAGCGCGGCCGCGACTCGAGGCACACCGGCACATCGGCGCCGGTGGCACGCGCCGCGGCGCGCACCCGCGCGTCCCCGATTTCAAGATCATTCGCCAGCGCTAACAGGCGCAACGCGGCAGCCGCATCGGCGGAACTGCCACCGAGCCCGGCACCCGCCGGAAGGCGCTTGATCAGTCCAAAGTGTCCAAGCGTCAGGCCGGTGACCCGTTCGGCGAGCGCATGCGCCGCGGAGAGGACGAGATTATCCGCAACCGGGCCGGCCTGGTCGGCGGCAGGCCCCGCAACGTGTAATTCAAGACGCGGGCCAGGCCGCAACGCGAGGCGATCGGACAAAGCCGCAAAACCGACGAGGCTTTCGATCTCGTGATAACCGTCGGCCCTGCGGCCGACGACACGCAGCGTCAGATTGATCTTGGCAAACGCCGGCTCGACCAGAGTGCGATCCGCGGCGGGCGCGGCGCCGACGCGTTTCTCAGCCGCCATTGTCCTTGGGCTTCGGCGGCTCCGCACCGGCGGTCGGCGCCGGCGAATTGTCGGGGAGCCCTACCTTCAGCTTCTCCTCGATCTTCTTGAGATCCTCCGGCTCCGGCTTGAGGTCGCGCGCATGCGACCACTGAAAGCGCGCTTCGAGCAAACGTCCGACTTTCCAATAGGCATCGCCGAGGTGGTCGTTGATGGTGGGGTCGGTCGGCTTTAGCTCGACCGCACGCTCGAGTTGACGTACCGCTTCCTCGAAGCTGCCGAGGCGAAAATGCGCCCAGCCGAGCGAATCGACAATGTAGCCGTCGTCGGGGCGCTGCTCGACGGAGCGCTTGATCATTTTCACGCCCTCGTCGAGATTGGTGCCCTGGTCGACCCACGAATAGCCGAGATAGTTGAGCACGTGCGGCTCATCCGGATATAGATCGAGCGCTTTCTTCAGATCAGCTTCCGCCTTCGACCATTGCTTGGCACGCTCGTAACAAATGCCGCGGAAATAAAATATCGTCCAGTCGGCGCGTTCGGGCTTGTCGATCGCTGCGACGGCTTTGCTGTAAGTATCCGCGCATTCGTCGTACTTCTTGCGGTCGCGCTCGATGTTTCCCAATGCCAAAATCGCGTCGCGTCTATTGCGCTCATCGGCGCTCAGCTTCTTCAGGAGCGCTGTCGCTTCATCAACCCGGTCGAGCGCATTGAGATCGAGCGCGGCCTGGATTTCGGCGCTGCGCTTGAGCGGCGATTCCGCCGGTATCCGCCCATAGACTTTCACCGCAAGCTCGGGCTGCCGCATCGCTTCGTAGAGATCGGCGAGCGACAACAACGCCAGCTGATGGGTCGGCTGCAGGTAGAGCGCGAGCTGCAGGTAGGCGAGGCCGCGATTGGCGAGGCTCAACTCATTTTCGCGCCGCGCCAAGGCGGCGCCGAGACCGTAAAGCGCCTCCGACGCTCCCATTTGCGCATTGTCGACCAGCGGCGGCAGTTTTTCCCCGCTCTTGATCTTGTCAATGGCGGACGCGAGCAGCGGGTGATTCGGCAACGATTTGTTGAGGCCGTCAAAAATCTTGAGCGCCTCATCCTTGGCCGCGTTGCGCGACAGCCAGCCGCCATAGGCTTGCACCACGCGCAAGGCCGTCGGATCAATCTTGTACGCACGTTCGAAGCGCTTGCCGGCGTCCTTGCGATTGCCCGCCAGGTCGAGGATCATGCCCGCGTGCAAATCCTTGAAGATTGCGTACCAGTCGGGGCCGCTCAAACGATCGATCGCGGCGACGGCAGCCTTGGGATCGCCGGCGCCGAAATTCGCCCAGCCATCGGCCAGTGTCGCGGCAAGATCCGTAATCGGTCCGCGCGCCGCCTGCGTGAACTGCTGCCTAGCCGCTGAATACTGCTTGGATTTGAGCGCACGTATGCCAAGCGCGAGCCGCGCGTTGCGATTGTTCTTGTCGACCGCCAACAGCCGGTCGGCAAGCTTGACGGCATCCTCGATGTCGCCCTCGGCAAGCAGGGAGTAAAACGCGAGCTCGATCAGCTCGGGATTCTTCGGATCGGACTTGAGGGCGCCGCGATAAAAGGCCGCCGCCGCCGCCGCGTCGCGCTGGATATTGGCCTGACGCCCAGCGAGGTAATTGCCCGACCCCGTGGTGCGCGCCAATTCCTGCGCGCTCGGCGCCTGCGCGAACAGCGTCGCCGGAAGCATGGGCATAGTGGCGAGGCCTACGACCACAGCGGCCGACAGATGCAGTGATTTGATCACGAATCGGGGCTCCAGAATGAGAAGCGAGCGGGCGCGACAAAAAAATCCGGCCAGCCGCATCGAATATAGCCGGACAATGAACTTTTTGCCCCGAACTCGCAAGGACGATGCGTCCGCTTTCAGCCCGACACAATGGCGGGAGCGTGGCGAGAGCGGTCAATTTTTCATCATTGCACGCAAAGCGGCCTGCTAACACCCTAGCGTTACATGTTTGGATAGTTGGGACCGCCGCCGCCTTCCGGCGCGACCCAGGTGATGTTGCGGTTTGGATCCTTGATGTCGCAGGTTTTGCAATGAACGCAATTCTGCGCATTGATGACAAAGCGCGGCACGCCGCCCTCTTCGACCCATTCGTAGACACCCGCTGGGCAGTAGCGCGCCGACGGCCCCGCGAAAACATCGTGTTCGGATGCCTTCTGCAGTGCCGGATCGGCGAGCCGCAGGTGAACGGGCTGGTCTTCCTCGTGATTGGTGTTGGACAGGAACACCGAGGACAGCCGGTCGAACGTCAACTTGCCGTCAGGTTTTGGATACGCGATCGGCTGAAAGCCCGTCGCGGGTTTCAAGCATTGGCTGTCGGGCTTGCCGTGACCGAGCGTGCCGAACAGCGAAAAGCCAAACGTGTTGGTCCACATGTCAACGCCGCCGAGCGCGATCCCAACAAACGTTCCGAACCGCGACCATAGCGGCTTGGCGTTCCTCACTTTCCATAGATCCGTGCCGATGGCCGACTGGCGCCAGCTGGCCTCGTAGTCGGCAAGTTCATCGTTGGCGCGACCTGCCGACAGCGCCGCGCTGACGGACTCCGCTGCCAAAAGTCCGGACATGATCGCGTTATGGCTGCCCTTGATGCGCGGAAGATTGACAAAACCGGCCGCGCAGCCGATCAGCGCCCCGCCGGGAAAGACAAGCTTCGGTACGGACTGATAGCCGCCCTCGGATATGGCGCGCGCACCGTAGGCAAGCCGCTTGGCGCCGGAAAACAAATCTCGAACAAGCGGATGCGTCTTGAAGCGCTGAAACTCCTCGAACGGGGATAGATAGGGATTCTCATAGTTGAGATGAACGACGAAGCCGACCGAAACGAGGTTGTCGTCGTAGTGATAGAGGAACGATCCGCCACCCACGCTGTTACCGAGCGGCCATCCGAAGCTGTGCTGCACGAGCCCGCTCTGAAACTTCTCCGGCGCGACTTGCCAAAGCTCCTTGAGGCCGATGCCATATTTTTGCGGCGCGCGATCGCGATCGAGCCCGAAGCGCGCGATCAGGGTCTTGGTCAAGCTTCCGCGCGCACCCTCGGCGAACAAGGTGTATTTGGCGCGCAATTCCATGCCGCGCGTAAATGACGGTTTCGGTTTGCCGTCCTTGCCGACACCAAGGTCGCCGATAGCGACGCCGCAAACCGCGCCGTGCGGATCAAGCAACACTTCGGCGGCGGCGAAGCCCGGGTAGATTTCAACGCCCATCGATTCCGCCTTGGTCGCAAGCCAGCGGCAGACGTTGCCGAGCGAGACAATGAAATTGCCGTGGTTGCTCATCAGCGGCGGCATCATGAAATTCGGCAGCCGCAACGCGCTCCTCTCTGCAAGCCAATAGAACCGGTCGCCTTCGACCTTGGTTTTGATGGGCGTGTCCTGCTCGCGCCATCCCGGCAGCAAGCGATCAAGACCGGACGGGTCGATCACCGCGCCGGAGAGAATGTGCGCGCCGACCTCGGAACCCTTCTCCACCACCACGATGGAAATATCCGGCGCCAGCTGCTTGAGCCGTATTGCCGCCGACAGGCCAGCGGGGCCGGCGCCGACCACGACCACATCGAACTCCATCGCCTCACGGGCCGGCATTTCATGGGCCATAAATCACCCCCTGGGGCGGCCGGGATTGCGGAAGTTGGGTCGATATTTGTTTCACTTTCGCCGGCGGGCGGCAATCGCAGCGATGTGGATTGTTCAATGTCGGCGGGGCACCGTTCGATTTCCCGCCGCTGAATGCTGGACGAATCACGTGTCGCACCGCCAAATGGGCGCATGGTGCCGGCGCATCCGGCCGGCCGCAGAAATGCCCGAAGCCGACTGTCAAATCGCCGCCGCTGAGCTGCGGCCCCTACCATACTCACCAGGATTGCTGATGCGCTGGACGAAATCTCTTGCCGCCGTGTCGCTGGCGCTGGGTGTCGGGATTGCTGCGACACCGGAAAGTCCGGCGGCAAATCAGCCGCATGAGCTGCTTGCGGGATTGAAACTGCCTGACGTGGCCGGGGGCGCTGCCGATCGAGCGCCGCGGCGCAGCGGCCAACGCATTTACTTGAAGATTGCCCAAAAGCAGCCGCCGCAGCAAGCTCCGTCGCCAACACCACCAGCATCAACGCCGCCAGCGTCGACGCCGCCACAACAAGCGGCCGCCGCCGACCCGATCGGCAGTGTTGCTACGGTGCAAGGTGCGGCCACCGTCACCCGTGGCGGCGTGGCGACGCCGCTCAAGGTTGGCGATGGCGTTATCAAGGGCGACTTCCTGCAAACCGGACCCGGCGCCGCGCTCGGCGTTACGTTCGACGACGAAACCACGTTCAACCTGTCAGCCAACGCCAGCCTGACCGTCGACGAATTCGTGTATCAAACGAGCGGCGCCAGGAACTCGGCCGCCTACAATATCGCGCGTGGCACCGTTGCCTTTGTCGCCAATCAGATCGCCAAGTCGGGCGACATGCGGATCGCGACGCCGACGGCCACGCTCGGGATTCGCGGCACGACCGGCGTCGTCGAAATTCCCGAAGGCGCTGCCGCCGCTGGCGGCGGGGATGTCGCGATCAAGCTTTACCCCGACGCCGACGGCAGGGTTGGCCGCATCGAGGTGTTCGGCGGCGGCGGTGCGCGGCTTGGAATCCTGTCGCGCGCCGCCACCGGGTTTGCCATCCGGCGCAACGCAGCCCAGCAGTTTGCCGCAATCGCGCTGCAGATTTCATCGCAGCAAGCCGCGCGCGACCGCGCCTTCGTGCGCCAGGTATTTTCCGCGCAAGGTATCGGCCGCCGGTTCATCATTCAGCGGCGGAATTTGCGATTGCAGAATCTGCAACGCGGGCCGGGATTGCAGCGGCTGCCAGGACTGCAGCGACAGCCCGGTTTGCAGCGACAACCTGGATTGCAACGACAGCCCGGATTGCAGCGACCGGCCGGACTGCAGCGACTGCCAGGGCTGCGGCAGCAACTCGCCCCGCAGCGGTTGCCAAACCTGCAACGCGCGCCGCGACTACAGCGCCAACCGCGCGACCAGAACCAACCGCGGCGACCGCAACAACCTCAATAGCGCCACGGCCGATCGAGCGGCATCATGCGGCCGGACTGTCGTGGCGTTTGATAGGATGACGTCGTCACCGCACTTTCGTCTTCGAAAACCGCATCGCCGCCAAATCGACATCTGAGATTGCAGCATTTCGCCACGCACGCAATTTGATCGCTGGAGCAGCCGATGAACAGATACAAGTTTGTCCCGCCAGGAGGCGGATTGAGTTACGACTGGGCGCAGGATCACACGTTCGTCAAAGTGGCGGCGGCGGACACCGGCGGCGCCTTTGCGCTGATGGAAGACAATCTCAAGCACGAGTTCGCGCTTGGCCTGCATCTGCATCGCCAACATGCGGAGACGTTTTATATCCTCGAAGGCAATGTCGAGTTTTTCATCGACGGCGGCTGGATGACGGCGACGCCGGGATCGGCGATCCACATTCCGCCCGGGGTGCCGCATGCCGTCACGCTGCCTGGCGGACAGACCGGCAAGATGTTGATGATCTTTCAGCCCGCTGGATTTGACCAATACCTCGCCGAGTTGACAGCCATGACAGACCGGGATTTGGCCGACGCAAAGCGCATGGCGGAACTGGCGCTCAAATACGATATCGTCAACCTGGGCGGCGTGCCGGCATGATGAAAAAGCAGACTTGACCTGAGGCCGCCGTCCACTTCGAATGAGCGCTGATGGCTTTGGTGACACCGTGATCATCGACCGCAAGGCCGCCCAGGACATTCTTGCCTTCTATCTGGAGGCGGGCGTCGATGCGCTTGTCGATGACCAACCGACGGACCGATTGGCCGGCGATCCGATCGTCAGCGCGCCGCCTCAACCGGAGGTGCCCAAGCCTGCCGTCGAGCGGTCGCCGAGCACGATCCGTCGATCATTGCCGGCGAAAGGCGATCAGCCGGCAGCGCCAATCGCCGCCGCGCCACCCTCGCACGATGCCGCCACTATGGCATCACGCGAGGCCGCGAGGTCCGCTGCCACGCTTGAGGAACTGCGCGCGATTCTCCATCGCTTCGAAGGCTGCGGTCTGCGCAAGACGGCCAAGCAACTCGTATTCGCAGACGGCAATCCGGCGGCGCGGGTCATGTTTGTCGGCGAGGCGCCGGGCGCGGAGGAGGATCGCGCCGGGCTTCCCTTCGTCGGACGCTCTGGCAAGCTCCTCGACCGGATGATGGCCGCCGTCGGCCTCGATCGCACCTCGGCCTATATCGCCAACATCATTCCGTGGCGGCCGCCCGGCAACCGCACACCGACGCCGCAGGAGAGCCAGATTTGCCTGCCGTTTATCCTGCGCCAAATCGAGCTTGCCGATCCCGATGTCCTCGTCTGCCTTGGCGGGCCCTCGTCGCAGACGATTCTTGGATTTTCCGACGGCATCCGCCGCACGCGGGGGCGCTGGCTTGCCTTTGACACCGGCAAGCGCGAGATTCGAGCCATCGCCACCTTCCATCCCGCCTATCTGTTGCGCGCGCCACTCGAAAAACGGCTGGCGTGGCGTGACTTTCTGGCGATCCAGCAGGCGCTCGCGCTATTGCCCGAGCGCTGATGCCCGATCCCGAAAGATTGCAGGACATTCCTGCCGGCGTTTCGATTTCTTCCTAATTCGCAGCCGCCGCGCCGCGCGGCCGCACAATGCCCCAGCCGACGCGTAACAGCGGCGTTCTGCCTTGCACGAACCGCTCGAATGCCCGCGGCACGTCGGGCACCAGATCGGGAAACCTCGCCTTGATCCCGGACGGCGGCGTGCCAACGGTGTCGGTGGCGATCCAGACCACGATCGCGCCCTTGCGCGCAACATCCTGAGCGGTCACCCAAGGTGACTCCTGCGGGGTTGCGTCCAGATACAAACTTGCGCGCGGCCTGGAATAAAGCGCCACCAGCGCGGCAACGCGCGGATCGCCAGCCACGATTTCCAAAGGCTTGCCGGTCCGGCGCGCGAAATTTTC
>JBGPOB010000041.1:0-16749 GCA_041487815.1 Xanthobacteraceae bacterium
CCGATGTCGCCGCCATCGGCTTCCTCGATCTCCGCCATCAGCATGGCAACACGCTGCGTCGGCGCCGCCAGCAATGGCGCGAGCGCGGCGCGCGCTTGCGCGAATTCGCGCGCATCGATCGCCGCGCGCGCAACCGCCAGCGCGCCTTCGACATGTTGGGCCGGCTGCTTCGCCAGCCGCAGCGCGCGCACGAGCCGCTCACGCGCGCTGTCGCCCGGCCGCAGATTGACATAGGCCTCGGCGAGATCGGGATGGGGATTGGCGCGCCACGCCGCTTCGACGACGCGCGCCGCCTTGCGCTGCTCGCCGGCTTCGGCCAGGAACCGCCCCGCGAGCGCGGCCGCCGGCACCAGACCGGGCGCGAGCTTTGCCGCCTCGAAGACCGCGCGCTTCGCGCCGTCGCGGTCGCTGCCGGCGAGCACCTGCGCGTGCGCCGTCAACAGCACGGCGCGCTTGCGCCGAAAAGTCGCCTTGTCGATCAGACCCGCCGCCATGTTGCTGTCGAGCGCCGCGAGTGCGTCACGCCATTCGCCGCCGGCGCAACGAAATTCGAGCACCGCATGCCCGGCCCAGGTGAGCGACGGCTCCAGCTTTGCCGCTTCCTCCGCCAGCGCGCGCGCAGCCGGCGCATCGCCGCGGCGGCGCGCTTCGACGTAGAGCCCGTGCAGACCGATGAGCTTGAGATCGGCGCGCGCTACCATCGTACCGAAGGTCTGCTCGGCGGCGGCACGGTCGCCGGCAAGCTGGGCCGATTGCGCACCCAATAATAAGGTCAGCGGCTCGGCTGCGGCAAAGCGCCTGGCTTCGTCGGCAAATTTCTTCGCCGCACGCAGGTCGCCGGCGCCGACGGCGATGAGGCCGCGGCTGATCGCGCGCTGGCCGCGCGCCGCGCGGCGCAAGCGCATATAGCGCGACCAGCCGCCGGGCGACCTCAAGATCGACGCGAGGAGCCACCACAACACCGTCAATGCGATCACGGTCGCCACGATCGCGGCCGCGAATACCGCGACCGAGGTGGTGATGCGGTAGCCGAGCCACACGATTTCGACGCCGCCGGGCTTGTCGACGAACCAGGCGCCGGCCAGCGCCAGCACGCCGACGAGCAACAGGAATATGACGACGCGGATCATGGCGAGCGCACCGGCGTCGCCAACGTTTTGCGGGCGTCCGCCGAAATCTCCTGCGCGGCGCCAAGCGCTGCGTCGCGCGCCTGCGCCTTGACGATCCAGCCTGCCGCGATGCTTCGCGTCGGCGAAGGAAGCCGCGCCAGATCGGCGAGTGCGCCGGCGATGTCCGCCCGCGCCGCCGCGCGCTCGATGCGCTCCATGACATCGATGGGATCGCCGCCGGACGGCGCTTCGGCCGGACGGATGCGCACGAGACGATTGGCGTTGGCCTGCAGCCGATCGAAGAAGCCCGCATCCGCGGACGGCATTTCGGCGGCACGCCGGAGCGCGGGAATCAATGCCTTCAATTCGGCGGCAAGCGCGGGCGCGGTGGGCACGCCGGAGGCCGCGAACGGTTCGAGCGCCGCCAACAATTTCGCGTCGCTCGCCAGCGGCGCGACGGCGCCGAGTTCGCCGCCAAACGGCGCGCCGCGCTCGACCGCGTCCTTCAATGTCGAGGCCAGAATCGCAACCCGCACGCCTCGATCCGAAGCGGTGCTGCCGGGCGTTTCGATTTTCTGCTCGACCAGCCGCGTCGAGGTTTCAAGCGCCGTAATGCGATCGGCCAATTTTGTGCGTTCGGCTTTTTCCGCGCTCTGCTGCTCGCCGAGCGATTTCGCGATCGCATCGACGCGCTCGCGCGTCGCGCGCATCGTGGCCGCGAGTTCCTGTGTCTGGCCATTGAGGCTCGTCGCCGCATCGCCGACCGATTTGATCGCAACTTCGATGGTGCCGAGCCGCGTTGCCAACGCCGGATCGATCCCGCCGCGTGCGGACAGTTCGGATTCGATTTTTCCGATGCGTGCATCGATTGCGCCCAGCGCCTTCGCATCCGCGGCCGGCCGTTCGGAGGGCGCGGATAATTTTGCCTCAAGGCCGGCGAGGCGCGCCAGCATTTCGGAGGATTTCGGGTCATTAAACGGCATCACGCCCGCTACATTCAGCACAGCGATGCCGGCGACGGCGGCGGCCGCTCCGATCGCCGCTGCGCCGGCGATGAACCATGGTTGGCGCAAACTTGGAGCGGGCGGGAGGACGCCGCCGTGATCGTTGCCGGATTCGCCGTGGCGCGGCTCACGCGCCGACGCGGACGGCGCATCCGATGGCGGCTCACTTGAACCGGCGGCCACGGCTTCCGACGCGCGCTCGACGGGCACCTCGGTCGCGGAAAGATCGATGGTTGGAGGCGCGCGCTTGGAGCGGCGCGGTGTGGGCCGTGTGCTTTCGCCTTTCGCAGATTCGTCTTCAGCCATGGCCTCTCCCGGCTCACCAGGTGTTGCAGCGACTCGTCGCCCGCATAGTGCGAGCGCTAACGCTTATCGACAAGATCGAGCATTGCATTCTCGTCGGGCCGCACCGCGATCGCGACCGCGCGCACGCCCGCCTCGATCAGCGGCTCGGCAACCTGGCGGGATAGGCAGAAATGATGGCAATCCAATGAATTGACATCGATGCCGGCCGCCTCCACCAGCTTCAGGAACGTCGCTGCGCTGCGCCGCGAAAAGTGCAGTACGCCGTCGATACCGCCGCAACGCAATGCTTCCGCGACGACAGCCGGCAGGCTGGCGGCGAGAACCGCGCGATAAATTATCGCGGTGCGCACCACTAACCCCTCCGTTTCCAGATCGCCGGCAAGATTGCCGGCGCGAACTTCGCCCGCGAGGTAGAGGACGCGGGCCCGGCGCGGCACGCGCGCAGCGACCACTTCGACAAGCGCGCGCACGTCGCCATCGGCGGACATGATGTTCGTAAAGCCGGCTTCGCGCGCCGCCGCATGCGTGGCCTCGCCCACGACGAACAGCGGCAGTCCGATCAGGGCTTCGCGGCGCGGATGCGACATCAGCGCGCGCGCCGCGTTGGCGCTGGTCATCATGACCGCGGCGCATCGTTCCGTGCCGAAGTCGGCATCGGCGCACCGCTCGATCCGTAACACCGGCGCGACCAGCGCTTCATGGCCACGCGCGCGCAACGCTTGCGCCGTGCGTTCGCCTTGCTCGCCGGGCCGGGTCACGATGAGCCGCATGGGTCAAGCCGCTGTAAAGAAGTCCGCGCTGGCGCGGCGCCGCAGCTCCTGGCCGGCATCCGCGCCGATCGCCGCCGCATCCTGCGGAGCGCCGCTGCGCGTCGTCTCGAAGGCTTCGCTGCCGTCGGGCTTTACGATCAGACCGCGAAACAACAGTTCGCTCCCGACCATGCGGGCATGCCCGGCGATGGGCGTGCGGCAGGAGCCGTCGAGCGCCGCGAGAAACGCGCGTTCGGCGCTGATCGCGGTCAGCGTCGCGGCGTCGTTGATCGTTGCCACCAGCGTGCGCGTCGCCGTGTCGCCCGCGCGCGTTTCGAGGCCGATGGCGCCCTGCGCAACCGCGGGCAAGAACTGGTCGATTTCCAGCACTGCCGTCGCGGCATCGGCAAGCCCAAGCCGCTTGAGGCCCGCCAGCGCGAGAATGGTCGCGTCGGCTTCGCCGGCGGCGAGTTTTTTCAGGCGCGTGTCGACGTTGCCCCGCATCGGCACCACCTTGAGATCGCGCCGCAGCCGCCTGACTTGCGCCTGCCGGCGCAGCGACGCCGTGCCGACGACCGCTCCGGCCGGAAGCTCGGCGAATGACCTCGCCTTGGCACTGACGAACGCGTCGCGCGCGTCCTCGCGCGGCAGGCAAGCCGCAAGCATGAGACCCGGCGGCAACACGGTCACCATGTCCTTGGCCGAGTGAACCGCGACGTCGATGGCGCCGTCCGCCAGCGCCTGCTCGATTTCCTTGGTGAAAAGGCCCTTGCCGCCCAGGTCCGCCAGCGGTCGGTCCTGGATCGCATCCCCGGTCGTGCGAATGACGCGGATTTCAATGCTCTCCGGCGCCACGCCCTTGGCCCGCGCCAGCGCGTCGCGCACCAGATGCGCCTGCGCCAGCGCCAGCGGACTGCCGCGCGATCCAAGGCGTAAAAGTGGCGATGCGGATTGCACGTTTGGCCCTCGTGACGCCGACGTTATATAGCAATGCCGGCCGACAATCCTTAGCGTACTATCGCTGGCGGCGTATCCTCAGAGCGCATTCAGCAAAAGTGGAATCCGGTTTTGCGTCCGAATGCGCTCTAAAATATTAATGTTGGTGCGTTTTCCGGGCGGCTGACCGGAGTCCACACAGCCTGCAAACGCGCTAGCGTCCCTTTGCGGACGCCGGCACCCCGGATCAAGGCGGAGACCGAATGATCGTCCTCGGCATCGAGACGACCTGCGACGAAACCTCGGCGGCGCTGGTGGAATTGCGCCGCGACGGCAGCGTGGAAATCCGTTCGAATATCGTGCTGTCGCAGATTGCGGAGCATGCGCCCTACGGCGGCGTCGTGCCTGAGATCGCCGCGCGCGCCCATGTCGAGGTGCTCGACCACCTCATCAACCGCGCGCTGGTCGAGGGCAACTGCAGTCTTGGCGGCGTCGATGGCATCGCCGCCGCCGCCGGGCCCGGACTGATCGGCGGCGTCATCGTCGGACTGACCACCGCCAAAGCCATCGCGCTGGTTACCGGCAAGCCGCTGATCGCGGTCAATCATCTCGAAGCGCACGCGCTTTCGGCGCGGCTCGTGCGCAAGCTCCGGTTTCCCTATTGCCTGTTTCTGGCGTCCGGCGGACACACGCAAATCGTCGCGGTGCGCGGCGTCGGCGATTACGTGCGGCTCGGTACCACGCTCGACGACGCCATGGGCGAAGCCTTTGACAAGACCGCCAAGCTCCTGGGCTTGCCCTATCCCGGCGGCCCGCAGGTCGAGGCGCAGGCAAAGCGCGGCGACGCCCTGCGGTTCATTTTTCCGCGGCCGTTGCGCGGGCGCAACAACGCCGATTTTTCGCTGTCGGGTCTCAAGACCGCGGTGCGGCTGGAGGCGGAGAGAATCGCACCGCTGTCCGAGCAGGACGTCGCCGATATATGCGCGTCCTTCCAGCGTGCGATCGCGGACATCGTGCTCGACCGGGTGCGCGCCGGGTTGACGCTGTTCAAGCAACGCAACGGCGAACCGACGGCGCTGGTCGCGGCCGGCGGCGTCGCCGCCAACCAGATCATTCGTGCGGTGCTCGAATTCCTGGCGACCGAGGCCGGAACGATTCTCGTGGTGCCCCCGCCCGAATTATGCACGGACAACGGCGCGATAATCGCATGGGCCGGCGTCGAGCGGCTTGGCGCTGGCCTGACCGACACGCTCGACTTCAGCCCGCGCGCGCGCTGGCCGCTCGATGAGGTGACCCGTCCCGACCGCGCGGTCACGCCCATGCCGGGTTCGCCGGCATGAGCGGAGGCAGCGGCTACGAGCGGATCGCCGTCGTCGGAGCCGGCGCGTGGGGCACCGCACTGGCAACGACCGTGGCGCGGGCCGGACGCGCGGTGACGTTGGTGGCGCGCGACGCCGCGACCGCCGCTGCCATCGCCGCCAATCGCGAAAACCCGCGGCTGCCGGGCATTCGCCTCGACGATCGCGTGCAGGTCGGCGCCGGGCCGGCGCCGGTCGCCGCCGCCGACGTGATCCTGCTGGCGGTGCCGGCGCAGGCGCTACGCGCCGCCTTGAAAGCACTGCCGCCGCTCACGCCGGCAACGCCGCTGGTCGTTTGCGCCAAGGGGATCGAGCAGGGAACGCGGCACTTCATGTCCGAGATCGTCGCGGAGACGATCCCGTCGGCGCGCGTCGCCATTCTGTCGGGGCCGAGTTTCGCAGTCGACGTCGGCAAAGGATTGCCGGCCGCGGTCACGCTTGCCGCGCACGACGAAAAATTGGCACGCGATCTCGCGCGCGCGCTCGGCACGCCGACGTTCCGCCTCTATCATTCGACGGACGTGCGCGGCGCCGAAATCGGCGGCGCGGCCAAGAACGTGCTGGCCATCGCCGCCGGCATCGTTGCCGGAAAAATGCTGGGCGCCAGCGCCGCGGCCGCCATCACCACGCGCGGCTTCGCGGAACTGGCGCGCTTTGGCCGCGCCATGGGCGCACGCGCGGACACGCTGATGGGCCTTTCGGGGCTAGGCGATCTGATATTGACCTGTTCCAGCAAGCAGTCGCGCAACTATTCGCTTGGCTTCGCGCTGGGTCAGGGCGCGACGGGGATCGACGGCACGCTTGCCGAGGGCGCGTTCACCGCGGAAGCCTTGATTTCGCTGGCGCGCGAACGAAAGGTCGAAATGCCGGTCGCCGAAGCCGTCGAGGCCGTGATCGATCGCAGGCTGACGATCGACGCGGCGATCGAGGCGCTGTTGATGCGGCCGTTCCGGGCGGAGTGACGGGAGAACGCGATGGCCTATTGGTTGATGAAATCGGACCCCGACACCTGGGCGTGGGCGCATCAGGTCAAGGCCGGCGCCAAGGGCGAGGCCTGGACCGGCGTGCGCAATCACCAAGCCAAGCTCAACCTGATGAAGATGAAGAAGGCAGACCGCGCCTTCTTCTATCACTCCCAGGTCGACAAGGCCGCCGTCGGCATCGTCGAGGTGGTCCGCGAGCACCATCCCGATCCGACGGCGAAGCCCGGCGAGCCGTGGGTCGTCGTGGATGTGAAGGCCATCGAGCCCCTGCCGAACCCCGTCACGCTCGACGCTATCAAGGCGGAGCCGAAGCTCGCCGAGATGATGCTGGTGAAAAACACGCGCCTCTCGGTGCAACCGGTCACGGCGGCGGAATGGAAGCTCGTTTGCAGGATGGGCGGAGCGAAGTGACACCCGCAACTGTCATCGCCGGCTTGGCCGGGCGATCCAGGATCGACGTAACAAATTCCAATGCGACCTGATATCCTTGTAAATAACTGCTGGATGCCTCGCCTTTGCGGGGCATGACAATGCGCCAGGAGCCAGAGGCCGTGTCATTCGCTGCCGTGAACTATCCAGCCATCATCGCCGCTGCTGTCGCCGGTTGGCTGATCGGGGGCATGTATTACGGCGCGCTGGGCAAGCCCTGGGTCGCCGCGCTCGGCACCACGATGGAGGAATTCAAGGCACGGCAGGCCGCGATGAAGGGCTCCGCGCACGCCTGGCTTCCTTTCGTGCTGTCATTTGTCGCCGACCTGATCATGGCCTTTGTGCTCGCCGGCCTCATCGGCCACATCGGCGTCATGACGCCGCGCGCCGGCATCATCACCGGCGTGCTGGTCTGGCTGGGATTCGTCGTGACGACGCTGACGACCAATTACGCCTTCGGCGGCCGCAAATACATGCTCACGGTCATCGACAGCGGCCATTGGCTTGCGGTGCTGGTCGCGATGGGCGCGCTCCTCGGCGCCTGGGCGGCATGAAATTGTCTTAGAGTCTGATCAACTCGGATTGAATCGGACTGCCCTATTAACATATTGATTTTGGGTGTGATCTTTTCCGACCTTGCTTCGCCCGCCAAAGCGGGCTTCGCGAAGGCGGGAAAGTCTGCAACCCCCGGAACAAGTCCGGGGGCAGGCTTTTACGGGATTACACCTAGATGCTGTGCCCGCGTTTGCGCAGCTCCTCGATCATGCGCTGCTGCAGATCGCCCAGCATCGATTGCGCCATTTTTTGACCGGCCACGACACTCTGCTGGGTGATTGCCGGCAGGTTCGCCAACATCTCTTGTCCGGTCGGCGTCCGATAGAATGCGGCGATATCGCGCAACTCCGCGACGTTGAAGTTCTGCGCGTAGATTGCCGCCATCAGGTCTACCATCTCGGTTGTGCGGGATCGCAGACTCTCGATGATAACCGGCAAAATGGCGTCGAAGTCTTTTTCGACAGCCGGCCGGTCCTGGACGATCGCCGGCTTCAAACTCTGCATCAGGATTGGAAAGATGGCGTTGAATTGGTCCGTCGCTTTCATGGTGACGACGAGGTCCCGGGCGGCCGCGAGGGTCTCGGCCGACGGCGACTGGGCCGGAGCCCGCGCGGCGGACAACAGCATACCCGCGAAGACGGCCATGATGGTGAGCAGGCGCATGTGCATCCTCCACGCCGTGAATATGCACCCATAGCGCAATTGAGCGTGCGCCGCCCGGTCCCGGCGAGGCGCGACCAAAGTGCAATCAATGCCGCCTTGTCGCCGATCAACGCACCATCGCATAATGGCTGAAATCGCGGGGCAAGGCCGCGGTATGAGGCGTTGGTTCGACGCGGCGTGGAGGGAACGTGATGAGTGAGAAGATTTACGAGGTTCCGGCCGACTGGAAGGCGCGGGCGTTTATCGACGACGCCAAATACCAGGCCATGTACGCGCGCTCGATCAAGGATCCGAACGGGTTCTGGGGCGAGCAGGCCAAGCGCATCCACTGGATGAAGCCCTTCACCAAGGTCAAGAACACCTCCTTCGACCCGCATAACGTCTTCATCAAATGGTTCGAGGACGGCGCCACCAACGTCGCCTACAACTGCGTCGACCGCCATCTCCAAAAGCGCGGCGACCAGGTAGCGATCATCTGGGAAAGCGACAATCCAAACGACGATCGCAAGATCACCTACAAGGAATTGCACGCGGAAGTCTGCCGCTTCGCCAACGTGCTGAAGTCGCGTGGCGTCAAGAAAGGCGACCGCGTTACGATCTATATGCCGATGATTCCGGAAACCGCTTACGCGATGCTCGCGTGCGCGCGGATCGGGGCAATCCATTCGGTCGTTTTCGGCGGCTTCTCGCCCGATTCGCTCGCCGGGCGAATTGGGGACGCGAAATCGAGCGTCGTCATTGTCGCGGACGAAGGCGTGCGCGCTGGACGTAAGGTCTCGCTCAAGGCCAACGCGGACACCGCCGCCGACAAGGCCGGCGGCGTGACCGCGATCATCGTGGTGCGGCACACCGGCGGCGCGGTCCCCATGAAGGCCGGGCGCGACGTCTATTATGACGAGATCGCCAAGACGGTGCCGTCCGAGTGCCCGTGCGAGCCGATGAATGCCGAAGACCCGCTGTTCATCCTCTATACGTCGGGATCGACCGGACAGCCCAAGGGCGTCCTGCACACGACAGCAGGTTATCTCGTCTACGCCTCACTGACGCATCAACACGTCTTCGACTATCACGACGGCGACATCTTCTGGTGCACCGCCGACGTCGGGTGGGTGACCGGCCACAGCTACATCGTCTATGGCCCGCTTTGCAACGGCGCCACGACGCTGATGTTCGAAGGCGTGCCGAACTACCCCTCGATGTCGAGGTTCTGGGAAGTCATCGACAAGCACAAGGTCAATATCTTCTACACCGCGCCGACCGCGATCCGAGCGCTGATGCAGGCGGGCGATGCACCGGTGAAGAAGACGTCGCGCGCCTCGCTGCGGCTGCTTGGCACGGTCGGCGAGCCGATCAATCCGGAAGCCTGGGAATGGTATCACCGCGTCGTCGGCGACGACCGCTGCCCGATCGTCGATACCTGGTGGCAGACCGAAACCGGCGGCATCCTGATCACGCCGCTGCCGGGCGCGACGCGGCTCAAGCCCGGCTCGGCGACGCGGCCGTTTTTTGGCATCCAGCCCGAGCTCGTCGACGCCGAAGGCAAGGTGCTGCAGGGCGCGGCAACGGGTAATCTCTGCATCGCCG
This sequence comes from Xanthobacteraceae bacterium, assembly GCA_041487815.1. GTDB lineage: Bacteria > Pseudomonadota > Alphaproteobacteria > Rhizobiales > Xanthobacteraceae > CANJBX01. The sequence continues at coordinate 9,677 of JBGPOB010000041.1, forward strand.
ACGCGTGGCCGGGGCAGATGCGCACCGTGTTCGGCGATCACCAGCGTTTCGTCGATACCTATTTCAAAACCTATCCCGGCAAGTATTTCACCGGCGACGGCTGCCGCCGCGACGAGGACGGTTACTACTGGATCACCGGCCGCGTCGACGATGTGATCAATGTTTCTGGCCATCGGCTCGGCACCGCGGAAGTCGAGAGCGCGTTGGTGGCGCATCCAAAATGCTCGGAAGCCGCGGTCGTCGGCTATCCCCACACCATCAAGGGCCAGGGCATCTACGCCTACGTGACGCTGATGGCGGGCGTGACGCCGACCGAGGAATTGCGCAAGGAACTGGTGGCCTGGGTGCGCAAGGAGATCGGACCGATCGCCTCGCCCGACCTGATCCAGTTTGCGCCCGGCCTGCCCAAGACGCGCTCGGGAAAAATCATGCGCCGCATTCTGCGCAAGATCGCCGAGGACGACTACAAGGCACTCGGCGATACTTCGACACTCGCCGACCCGGCCGTGGTCGATGATCTGGTGAACAACAGGCAGAACAAAAAGCGCGCGTAGGCGCCGCGTAGCGAGCGGGGCACGGTGATGCCGGTGCGATGTCGTTGCGAGCACTCGGAGCGGCGCAAAGCGCCGTCCGAGCACGGGCTCCGCGAAGCAATCTCGGGCGGCAATCGCATACTTGATCGGGATTGCGTCGTCGGCCTTCGGCCTCCTCGCAATGACGAGCTTGGCCAGCGGCAAGGAATTGGACTTATCCGCCGGAGACCTTCAGGTCGCACCAGCCCTCGCGGTGGCCGCCCGAATAACTGCGCACCAGACCCTTGGCAAGCAAGGCGGCCGAGACATTTGATGTGCGCTGCGTCGAGACTTCGGCGACGATGCGGCCAAAATACTTGTCCGGTCCGATGCTCCAGATCGAGACATTGCGGTCGTTGAGAAGCACGCGGAGCGCGTCGCGCGCGGCCTCGGCCCCGGCGCGCTCCTCGCTGCAGCGCGCCTTCAGTTCCGGCGCATCGATGCTGCGCAGCCGCACGCGCGTCGTCAGTTCGAAGCCGGGCCAGACGTGCACGCGCGCCTCGAACGTATCGCCGTCGATGACCCGCACCACCTCGACCGCGTAGCGGCCGGCCTCTGGAGCCGCGGTCGGCGATCGCGACGCGGCCGTTTCATTAGAGAGTCTTTCGGCCCTGTGGATAACTCGCGCGGCGACCCAATCGTGCTGCCAAACCGCCGCCGCAAGCGCGCCGCCAGCGATGACGCCGACGCCGAAACCAGTCCACGCCGCGAGCGCCGCGCGGCCTTGCCGGCGCGGCGAATGCAAGGAAACAAAGTGCGCCGATCTGGACATAAGTCCTAAGTACTGGTTCTGTTCTGATTCGGCAAGCGTGCAACCCGCGACAACAAATATCTACCATAGATTGCAGCAATGACTACGGCAACCGGGAGTATTTTGGGTAAGCCCCTAAAAGTCCGACGCAATCCCCTTGCGTTCCCAATCGCCGTAACGCGTGGGATCGAGGCCGGCACGCCCGGCGACCTCCTTGGGCCTGGCCTGGGCCGCGGTCTCGTCGGCGGCTCGGCGTGCCGCGGCTTCCGCCAGCGCGCGCTCCGCCGCGGCGGGCAGCGGCTTCGCGTGCGCGGCGCCGGTCTGTGCCGGTGCAGCGGCGCCGGGCGCGCAAGTCGCGCCAGCCTTGGTAGTCATGTCCGCGGACACAATGATGCCGCTCCCGTGCGCTTCAAAGCCGATGGTCCTTCCGCATTGCGGACGCAAACATCATACGCCGTCCGCACCTCCGCCGAAATGCTACGCCAAAGCTGCGTTGCCGGATCAAGCTGCAGCCGTCGCGCGTCATCTCGATAAGTAAGCTTTGAAGCGTAAAGAGTACCGTGTTTCGATGAGTAGCGTTGCATGAGCCGTCCGCGCCTTGCGCCACAGCCAGAGGTTCCCGGCCTCGCAGCGCGGCGTGTCGCGGTCGACGTTCTCGATGGTGTGCTGCGCCGACGCCGGCCGCTCGACGAACAGCTCGATGACTGGCAAGCGCAACTCGGCTTTGGCACGATGCCGGAGCGCGATCGCGCGCTGGCCCGCAATATCGTCGCGACGACGCTGCGCCGCCTCGGAACGCTGCGCCGTCTGGTCGGAACGTTGCTGGAAAAAGGCCTGCCGGCCGAAACGCCAAGGCTCGAATCCGCGCTGCTGGTCGGGGCGACGCAAATCCTCTTTCTCGACGTGCCCGACCATGCTGCCGTCGATCTGTCGGTGCGATTGGTGCAGGCGGACCGCCGCATCTCACGCTACGCCGGGCTCGCGAATGCCGTGCTGCGCCGCGTTGCCAAGGATGGCGCCGCCAGCATTGCCGAGTTCGATGCCGCGATGCTGGACACGCCGGAATGGCTGCTGACACGCTGGGCGCACACCTATGGCGTCGAAACCGCGCGTGCGATTGCGCAGGCCAATCGCCATGAGCCGGCGCTCGATCTCACGGTGCGCGGCGACGCAGCGAGCTGGGCGACCCGGCTGCGCGGGCGCACGCTGCCGACCGGATCGGTGCGGCTTACCGCGCATGGCCCGGTGACGCTGCTGCCCGGATTTTCGGAAGGCGCATGGTGGGTGCAGGACGCAGCCGCCGCGCTGCCGGCGCGCTTCTTTGGCAACGTCGCCGGCCAGCGAATCGCCGACCTGTGCGCTGCGCCCGGCGGCAAGACCGCGCAGCTCGCGGCGGCGGGCGCGCTGGTCACCGCGGTCGACCGCTCGGAGCGGCGGCTGCAGCGCGTTGGTGAAAATCTCACCCGGCTCAAGCTCGATGCGGAACTCGTCGTCGCGGACGCCAGCGAATGGCAAGCCGGGCCATTCGACGGCGTATTGATCGATGCGCCATGCACCTCGACCGGCGCGATCCGGCGCCACCCCGACATTGCGTGGCTCAAGAACGAATCCGATCTCGTCCGGCTGACCAATTTGCAAAGGCGCCTGGTTGCACGGGCAGCCGATCTCGTTACGCCCGGCGGAACGATCATGTTCTGCACCTGCTCGCTGGAACGCGAGGAAGGCGAGGACGTGATCGCCGACGTCCTCGCGCGCGACCTGCGCCTGCGCCGGCGGCCCATCGAGCCGTCGGAATTCGCGGGACTGGACGGCCTGGTGACGCCGGACGGCGATCTGCGCACCCTGCCGTGTTATTGGCCCGACCCCGATCCCCGCATGGCGGGATTGGACGGCTTCTATGCCGCCCGGCTGGAGCGCATTTCCTAACGGCCTGAGCCGCCGGCGCGGTTGCCCTCCGGCCCTCGTTGGCTATGTTGGCGGCCGCAGCTGGATACGAACCTAGCCGATATTGCGGAGAGACCGAGGTCCATGGCCCGCGCTATCTACGCGGATCGCAGCAGCCTGTCGCTGACGGGCGTGCGCCGGGGCATCAACCGTGCCCGCGGCCGCCTCGCTGCGTGGTCGGCCGGCCTGCCATCGCTGCCGGGCCGCGGCGACCGGCTGGTGATCGCGCCGCAAGACCTGCGAACGGCGGACCCGACGCGCGCGGCGGAAATCTATGGCGGGCGCTACGCGTTCGCCGGCAAGGTGGTCGTCTGCGACGGACGATCGCCGTTCGAAATGATCGAGCCGTCCGAGGAATGGCGCGAAGCGCTGCTCGGCTTCGGCTGGCTGCGCCATTTGCGCGCCGCTGAATCCGCGGTCACGCACGCCCACGCGCGCGCGCTGGTGGAGGAATGGATCGGGCTGCAGGGCGGCTGGAATTCGCCGGCGTGGCGCCCGGAAGTCCTGTCACGCCGCATCATTTCCTGGCTGACCCATGCGCCGCTGATCCTTGACGACGTCGATGACCGGTTCTATCGGCGCTTCCTGCGCAGCCTGTCACGTCAGATCCGGTTCCTGCGCAGCACCGCGGGCGACGCGCGCGACGGCGTTCCACGGCTGCAGGCCCGCATCGCGCTGGCCTTCGCGGCGCTGTGCTCCGCCAACCAGATGCGCCACCTGCGCAAGACAACCCAGCAGCTTGTCGCGGAAATCGAACGCCAGATCCTGCCCGACGGCGGACACGTCAGCCGCAATCCGGCGGCGCTGATCGAATTGCTGCTCGACCTGCTCCCGCTCGGCCAGGCATTCACCGCCCGCAACCTCGCGCCGCCGCCGGCCCTGCTCAATGCGGTCGATCGCATGATGCCGATGCTGAGATATTTCAGGCACAGCGACGGCGCGTTCGGCTTGTTCAACGGCATGGGCCCGACGCCGCCCGACTTGCTTGCCACATTGATCGCCTACGACGATGCGCACGGCACGCCGGTGATGAACGCCGTGCACTCCGGCTACCAGCGCATGGAAGCCGACGACGCCGTCGTGCTGATGGATACCGGTCGCCCGCCGCCCGCAGCGCTGAGCACCGAAGCGCACGCCGGCTGCCTTGCCTTCGAGTTCTCGGCGCGCGCGCAACGCATCGTCGTCAATTGCGGAATGCCGGCCACGTCGCGCGAGGACTGGCGCGCCTTCGCGCGCGCGACGCCGGCGCACTCGACCGTCACCTTCAACGACGTGTCCTCCTGCCGCTTCATGCAAACGTCCGGACAGCGGCGCCCCTACGGCGTTCCCATCGTTGCCGGCCCGACCCGTGTGCCGGTCGACCGTGAAACTGAAAAGGACGGCACCATCGTCGTGCGCGCATCGCACGACGGCTACGCCGGCCGTTTCACCGTCCTGCATCAGCGCACCGTCGTGCTGGCGCCCGATGGCCACAGGCTCGATGGCGAGGACTTGTTTCTGTCGGCGAAAGGCGACGTGTTGCCGGCGAAGGCCGCCGACGAATTTGCGGTCCGGTTTTATCTGCATCCCGCGATCCGGGTCACGCTGGCCGCCGACGGCCACGCCGCGACGCTGATCCTGCCGAACCGGGACAACTGGCTGTTCGACGCCTACGAAGACACGATCGCGATCGAGGACGGCGCGTTTCTCGGCGGCCAGGACGGCCCCCGGCGCACGCTGCAGCTCCTTATTCGCGGACATGCCCGCAACGTGCCGCGCGTGAGCTGGACATTCCTGCACAACTCGCCGGCGGCGCGGGCAAGCCGCGCCCCCCGCGGCGAAGACCCGGAGCTGCCGCTCTGAAATCGTGGACAGCTGGCGCACAACCGCCAAAAGTTGCAAGACTTTCCGGAAAAGATCATGCACCAATTCAAAGTGTTAGGCGGACAGTTCGATGCCGTCTGAAATGACTTTGCGCCCATGCATCGCCACGGACTTGAGCCTGGCGGTGTGGTACCAACCGTCGCGCCATGCCTGAACACCTACGCCGCATCAACCGCGCCCTGATTTCCGTGTCGGACAAGGCCGGCTTGATCGAATTCGCGCGTGCGCTCGCGGGCCACGGCGTCGCGCTGGTGTCGACCGGCGGCACCGCCCGCGCCCTCGCCGAAGCCGGGCTCAAGGTGCAGGACGTCGCCGAACTGACCGGATTTCCGGAGATGATGGACGGCCGCGTCAAGACCTTGCATCCCAAAATTCACGGCGGCCTGCTGGCGATCCGCGGCAACCGCGAACACGAAGCCGCGATGCGCGCGCACGACATCGCACCGATCGATCTCCTCGTCGTCAATCTCTATCCGTTTGAAGCAACGGTCGCGAAAGGCGCGGCGTTCGACGACTGCGTTGAGAATATCGATATCGGCGGCACGGCGTTGATCCGCGCGGCGGCGAAGAATCACGCCGATGTCGCCGTCATCGTCGAGCCCGACGATTACGCAACGGTGCTGGCCGAGATGGCGGCGCATTCCGGCGCGACCAGTCTGGCGTTGCGCAAGAAGCTCGCCGCCAAGGCCTATGCGAGGACCGCTGCCTATGACGCCGCGATCTCGAACTGGTTTGCGGCGACGCTCGGCGATATTACGCCGGCCTATCGCGCATTCGGCGGCAGGCTCGCCGAGGCGCTGCGCTATGGCGAAAACCCGCACCAGCGCGCGGCGTTCTACCGCACCCCGGACGAGCGCTTCGGTATCGCCACCGCGCGCCAGATACAGGGCAAGCAGCTTTCCTACAACAACCTCAACGACACCGACGCGGCCTACGAATGCGTCGCCGAATTCGATCCAACGCGCAGCGCGGCGTGCGCCATCATCAAGCACGCCAATCCGTGCGGCGTCGCGGTGGCGTCAACCCCGATCGAGGCCTATCGCAAGGCGCTGGCCTGCGATCCGATGTCGGCGTTCGGCGGCATCGTCGCGCTCAACCGAAGGCTTGAGGCCGACGCGGCGCGCGCGATTACCGAAATTTTTACCGAGGTGATTATCGCGCCCGACGCCAGCGCGGAGGCGATCGCCATTGTCGCGGCTAAAAAGAATCTGCGCCTGCTGCTGGCCGGCGGCCTGCCCGATCCGCGCGCGCGCGGCATCACGGCCAAGACCGTCGCCGGCGGGCTGTTGGTACAGTCGCGCGACAATGCCGTGGTCGACGACATGACGTTGCGGACGGTGACGCGGCGCGCGCCGACCGCCGACGAGCTTGATGATTTGCGGTTTGCATTTCGCGTCGCCAAGCACGTGAAATCGAACACGATCGTCTATGCCAAAGGCGGCGCGACGGTCGGCATCGGCGCCGGCCAGATGAGCCGCATCGACGCGGCGCGCATCGCCGCGATCAAGGCGCAGGATGCCGCCGAGATTGCGCAGCTGAAGGAGCCGCGCACGAAAGGCTCCGTCGTCGCATCCGACGCGTTCTTCCCGTTTCCCGACGGCTTGCTGGTCGCGATCGAAGCCGGCGCGACGGCGGTGATCCAGCCCGGCGGTTCGGTGCGCGACGACGAAGTCATCAAGGCCGCCGACGCCGCGGGTGTTGCGATGGTGTTCACCGGCACGCGACATTTCCGGCACTAGTGGATGGAATCTAACACTTGGTACCCGCGTCTAACGGCCTGGATAATTTTGTCGGGATCAGCGGTCCATGTGAAGGCCTTGCGCCGTCTGAGGGTGCGCAACCTCGAGCTTGGTCCATTTGGGAAACCGAATGTCTGCGCTGGGTCGAAAGTGGACGCCAAGCACCTTGGATATTGCGGTTCGCGGGATGTGAAGGTGACGACC
>JBGPOB010000042.1:0-16732 GCA_041487815.1 Xanthobacteraceae bacterium
AATCGCGTCAAACCGGCGACAGGCTAACAGCCTGCCGGAGCCGGACAAGCGGCGCTGTGAATTCACTTTCGCGGGGCACGGCGCGGCATCGCGCCGGCGCTTCCCGAAGCTCGGCTTTCGATATCTCATTGGGCCCGACACACGTTGGCGCAACGCCAGTGATTGCGCTGCACGCACGCATCATAGGCGCAAATCCGGTCGCGGCCTGGTGAATTATTGGCAACGTTTCGCGGCCGTGCGGGAACGGATTAACCAACTGATATTTAATGCGTTTTTGAGATGAGGCGCAACCGGAGACGCGCCGGCGCCGGGCCTATTCGTCGTCGAGCTTGCCGATATGGTGCTGAGAATAAAGTTCCACGCCGAGCTTGGCGACGAGATCGAGTTGGGTTTCGAGAAAGTCGATGTGGTCTTCCTCGTCCTTCATGATCGATTCGAACAGATCGCGGGTCACATAGTCCTTCACAGCATGGCAATGGGTCGCCGCCTCCTGATAGAGCGAGCGCGCCGACAGTTCGGCCTTAAGATCGTTCGCGAGCACGTCCTTGACGGTCTTTCCGATGTGCAGCGTGTCGGTCACCTGCATGTTCGGGAATCCTTCGAGAAAGATGATGCGCTGCACGAAACTATCGGCGTGCGCCATCTCCTCAATCGATTCCTTGCGCCACTGCTTCGCCAGCGCGCGGTAACCCCAATTGTCGAGCAGCCGGTAATGCAGCCAATACTGGTTGATGGCGGCCAGCTCGTGCCGCAGGCCCTTGTTGAGATACTCGACAACCTTGGCGTTGCCCTTCATCGCGGATGTCTCCTGGGCGCGACTATCGCCATCACACGGCAGGGCGTCAACCGGTCTTGCCGCGCCGCTCTACCGGTTCGGTGCAAAATTTCGTCAACGCTTCGAGCTCGCGCGCGGCCGCTGCCGATTCCTTGGTCTCGCCGCGCGCCAGCCGCGCATAAAGCCGCGCAATGCCAAGATACATGTCGCGCGCGGCCTCGTCCTCGCCGAGGAATGCCGCGATCTCCTCCATTTCGGCAACCCAGCGATAGGCCTTGGGATACATCCGCGGCACCTGGCGCGTGAGCCAGGTGTGAAGCTGCGGCTGGCTTTCTGACAATTCCTGGCGCAATTCGGCGGAGCATCCGGCGCGCCATGCGCCCAGCATCATCGCGGCGCCAACGGCGGTGATGCCCTTGGTGATGCCGGCGTAAGACATCTTCAGCGCCGATGCCGCGGCGATCGCGCCGGCGACCGGGCGTAAGTTGAGACCATAGGCGGAGAGGCGCTTGGCCTCGTTCACCGCCGGGCCCGAAACATAAAGGCTCGGGCTGTAATTTCCGGCCGGCGGTCCGCCGATGATGCCGCAATCGACGTAACGCGCGCCAGTGCTGGCGATGACCGCGGCGATTTTTTCGGCCGTCTTTGGCGCCACGGCGTTGCAGTCGACATAGACCGGCTTGCGCGCGGCGGCGGCAAGCGGCGCGCGCAGGCGTTTGGCGAGCGCCAGTGCTTGCCCCGGCGGCACCACCGACAGAACGAAATCCGCCTGCGCGATCAGTTCGCCATCGTCGGTCACGTCGATCATACCGGCCTGGCGGGCACGCGCCGCGCTGCCGGCGCCGCGGCCCTTGAGCGAAGTCAGCACGCGTGCGCCATGTTCGGTCAGGCGTTTGCCGATGCCTGCGCCCATTTCGCCCGCGGCAATCACGACAATCGTATCGGCCATGAAATTTCTCCCGATCGGTCGGCACCGATCTTATATCGGCCAGACACGATCACACCTCTCACGGAAATGTCATAGCGGCCAAGCCGATTCAATTCGACCTGATCAGCCGCCGCGCTCGCCGCGACGATACCACGGCAGATAGCGTGCCGTGGCTTGGCGCAGCGCAATCTCGAACAGGACGCCGGCGACCGCCAGGACGGCGACGCCGACGAAGGCCTCATTGTGATGAAAGCTGCGTGCCTGGAACAGAATGAAAAATCCCAGTCCGGGAATCGACAGGAAAAACTCCGAGACCACCGCGCCGATCAAGGCGCGTCCGGCCGCCAGCCTGACGCCGGCAAGAATATACGGAATCGACGTGGGCAATATCACATCGAACAGCCGCGACCAGGCGCTGCCGCGAAACGAGCGCGACACCTCGATGAATTCCGGCGGCACCGCACGCGCACCGTCGGCCACATTCAGCACAATGGAGAAGAACGCCGCGAACACGATCGTCGCCAGCCGCGCGTCGCCGGTGTAGCCGAACCACAGGCTGACCAGCGGCAGGATGGCGGTGAGCGGCATCGCGAAGAAGCCGCTGATATAGAGCGCGCTCAACCGATCGACGAACCGGATGCGCCCGATGCCGACGCCGAGCACGGTGCCGATCGCGAAGGCGATGCCGAGTCCCTGGAACACGGCGCCCAGCGTCAGTCCGGCCGAGCGCCAGAATTGCGGATTGACGATGACCGCCGGGAAGACGGTGACGATTCCGCTCGGCCTTGCGACGAATGGCGGCGCCCACAGCGCCACGACGATTTCCCACACCAAGAGAATCACGATGCCCGCGATCACGCGAACGGCGCCATCGCTGGTCAGCAGCGCGCGCAGCGCCCCGCTGGTGCGCGACGGCGCTGGAGCAACCGACACGGTCATCGATCAAGTCCCCGCCACGCCGCGAAGCGATTTTCCAGCGCGTGACCGAGAGAAATCAGCGCAACGCCGAGAATGGTCACGACCAGAATTGAGGCATAGAGACTTGGTATGTCGAAATCCTGTCCGCTGCGCATGATGATCTGGCCCATGCCGCTCGACGACAGGAAAAATTCGGCCGCGATCATGCCAACGAGGCCGCGCCCGACGCCCTGGCGAATTCCGGTCAGCGCGAACGGCAGCGTGTAGGGAACGAGAACGTCGCGCCAGATCGCCCACTCGTCGGAGCGGAAGGAGCGCGCGACTTCGAGCATTTCGGCCTTGATGCTGCGCGCGCCTTCGACCGTGTTGTAGAGGATTGGAAACACCGCGAATAAAAAAACCACAAGCGCCTTGGGCGCGAAGCCAAAACCCATCATCGAAAGTATGAATGGAATCAGCGCCACCATCGGCGTCGCGTACAGCACCATGATGTAGTTTTCGAGTGCGATCCGCAGCAGGCGGGCGCGGGCCAGCAGCAGGCCAAGCACCCCGCCAACGATAATGGCGCAGGCGAGGCCGGTGCCGAACAGCATGAGCGAGCTCGCGAGCGCCTGTGCCAGCACGCCGGTTTGTGCCAGCTCCCAAACCCGCGCGGCAGTTTCGGTGAATGACGAAAGAAACGTCGGCTTGACGTAAAGCGATGCGAGCTGCCACAGCGCCGCGCCGACGGCGAGCGCGGCGGCGTAGATCGTCCACCGCTGCCAGATCGTTTCGCGCCGATTCATGGCTGCGCCCCGCCGTCGTGACAAATCCGCCACCCCCGCACGCGCGGCAGGCGGCCATTCAAATCGCGGACCGGCACGAAGATCAACACCGAATCGTCACATTGCGCAGAGGCGCCGCCTCGCGATCCAATCGTGGATCATTTTGTAATGGATCATTGCGTCTTGGCGGCGATGAGCTTCATCGCCTCGTCGTAGATCGCACTGCTGGCGAAGCGGTCGTAGGTGACCGGCGTTGCATTGGGCCGAATTCCGCCGACCTTTTTCTGGATGTCGATAATGGTCTCGATGTTCTTTTGCGGCAGTCCAAGTCCTTCCCGTGGCCAGAACTCCATCGCAACATACATCGCCAGCGATGCCTTCGCTTCCTCGGCATCGCGACCGGTTGGGGCCGCAGCCTTGGCGACGGCGTCGGCGTTCTTTGGATTATTGATGAATTTCGTGGCTTCGATCATGGCCGCGAGCGCCCGCGCCAATAACTCGCGCTTTTTCTCGGCCTTTTCGCGCGTCGTTATCATGGTCATGTAGTGGTTGATCGGCGTGACCTTGTTGATGTCGAGCACGACGTTGACCTTCTTGCGCGCCAGCCGCTCGATGATGGGCACATCGTCGATGTGCAGCACGCCCCAGTTAAGCTGGCCCGATGCCATCGCCGCGCCGACATTCGAGCTCATGGCGACCTGCTGAGTGTCCTTGGAGGCAAGGCCACACGAGCGGATGAGCTGGTTAAGCGCGATCGAGCGGGCGCCGCCTTCCGAGTCAACGCCGACCGGCTGACCTTTGATGTCTTCGCATTTCTTGCCGGGTTGCATCGACGCCAGCAGCCAATCGGGATTGGGATAGCCGTAAACGCCGACGAGTTCGGCGTTGGCGTTGGAGATCATGTTGAGGATCAGCGGCGTAGGCGAGATCGCGAAATCGACGTCGCCCGCCACCGTTGCGCGCGCCGCGTTGGCGCCGCTGTCGAACGGGCGCAAGTTGACCTTGACGCCGTACTTGTCGAACAGCTTCTCCTGCTGCGCGACGTAAGCCTGCACCGTCACGAATACCGGCGGGATCGCCGGCAGCCCCAACGTCAGGGTGTCTTGTGCCCGCGCGTTCGTTGGCGCGCCCGCGATACAAGCCGCGGACACGAATATCGCGAGCGCAAGCGCAGCGACTGGCGTCCATGCTGTCCTTGTCATGCTGTCCTCCCAGACCTGCTGTTTCTTGCGAAAGCTTCATTCAAAACTTTTTAGCCGCCGTCAGCGCTGCAATGCAAGCTCCGCCGCCCTGGCTTCATCCATCAAGGTCGACCAGACGTGTTCCCTGAGTTCGGCAAAACGCGGATGGGCGATGGTGGCGCGGTCGCGCGGGTGCGGCAAATCGACGTCAATAACTTCGAATACGCTGGCGGGCCGGCCTTTCAGGACCACGACGCGATGCCCCATCAGCACCGCCTCCTCGATCGAATGGGTGACGAAAACCATCGTGGTTGGGCGCATTTCCCAGATCCGCAGCAGTTCCAACTGCAGGATTTCGCGGGTTTGCGCGTCAACGGCGGCGAACGGCTCGTCCATCAGCAGTACCCGCGGCTCGATCGCCAGTGCCCGCGCCAGGCCGCAGCGTTGCTGCATGCCGCCGGACAATTGATACGGATAGGCCTTCTCGAAGCCGGCCAGCCCGACCATCTTGATGAAGTGCGGAATGCGCCTGGCAATCTCGGCCTGCGGCACCCCCGCGAGCTTGAGGCCATAGCCGACGTTGGCGGCGACGGTTTTCCAGGGAAACAGCCCGAAATGCTGGAATACCATGGCAACGCCGGGAAGCGGCGCCTCAACGCGCTCGCCTTCCACGGTAATCTCGCCGGCCGAGGGCGCGATCAGCCCGTCGATGCACCGCAGCAGCGTCGTCTTGCCGCAGCCCGAGGGGCCGACGATGGCGACGATTTCGGCGCCGCCGACGTCGAGATTGACGTTTCGGAAGACACCGAGCGCGCCATAATCCTTGGCCAGGTTGCGGACGCGAATGTGCGCATCCGCGCTGCCGGCTGTCGCCGGACGTACTGCTATTCCTTGCGTGCTGTCCAAGCCTTGGCCCTGCCCCTAGCCTATATTGTGCGTGTTAGGCCGCGCTTCACAAGTATGGCATACGCCGGCGCCGGTCGCAGGCGTGATCTGCGTTGTCAGCGCACCATCAGGCTGAGTGGAAACCCCTCAACCGCCCCGGTTGCGCGCCAAAACAAAAGCTACAGCGCGAACGCGGATCAGCATACGCAATCTGCGCAAGCTTGATTGCCTCCGCAAAATCGGGTTCCACTTTTCCGGCCGCGCTCGAGCTCGCAATCGTCGCGCGGCGGCGCATCGCCGAGCGGCCACCGGCGCGACGATATGCGAATTTTCAACTTTAAGACAAACTTAACCAGCCGGTGCACGGATCATAAAGAATATCAATTCAGGCAAAGTTCAGCATAGGACCAGAAGGGCGCACGGGTTCACCAATTGCATACTCGGGGCATCGCTATAGTCGCCGCGAGGATAGCCAAACGCAGTTGACGAGGGCCGGACGTGCGCAAGAGCACTTTGATCATGATCGCCGTGGCGGCCGTGTTTGGCCTGCTCGCGGTCTTTGTCGCCCAGTCATGGCTCAATCGTCAGGCCGAGGCGCGCTTGAAGAGCTTCGAAGCCCAGCAGAAAAGGCCGACCGCCACGCAGACGCTGGTCGTCGCTAACCGCCCGCTCCGGTTCGGCGTCGAACTCAGCCAGACGGCGTTGCGCGAGATTTCCTGGCCCGAAGGCGCAACGCCGACCGGCAGCTTCAAGACAGTCGATGAAGTCTTGGCGGAGGGCCGCCGCGTCGTCCTCACCGCGATCGAGGCCAACGAACCAATCCTTGCATCCAAGATCACCGGCTCCGGCCAGCGCGCGACGCTGTCGGCGGTGATCGGACCGGGAATGAAGGCCGTGACGGTCCGCGTCAACGACGTCGATGGCGTCGCGGGCTTCATCCTGCCCGGCGATCGCGTCGATATCCTGATGACACGCCAGCTCGAAAAAACCTCGGCCATGAATGACGTTGTGCTGCAGAACGCGCGTGTGCTGGCGATCGATCAATTGGCCGATGAGCGCAGCGACAAGCCGTCCGTGGCCAAAGCCGTTACGGTCGAAGTCGACATCATCGGCGCGCAAAAGATTTCTTTGGCAAGTCAGGTCGGCAGTTTGTCGCTCGCGCTTCGTCGCGCGGGTGAAGCGGAATCGGCGAAGTCGCGGATCGTTACGCTCGCCGACCTGCTCAACACCAAGCAGGCTGATAGCACCGATCCGGGAACGCACTCCACAGTCACGGTTGTCCGCGCCGCCAAGGCCGCAGTCTACAGCGTGCCCAAGGAAGGCGACTACAGCCACACCGCGGTGGAGCTTAAACAGCGCTGACCGGAGCCATGCGTTCGAATTTTTGGGGACTCGCGTTCGAGTTGGGGAGGCCGATGTGACAATGCAATGCAATCAAGATTCCGCAGCGGGGACATTGCGGACTAGGATTATTTTGGCGGTCGGCGCGCGCGCCGGCTGGCGCGCCACGTTGGTGTCGCTGGCGGCGGTGTGCTCGCTGGCCTTGCTGATGCAGGCGTTGCCCGGGATGACCGGCGCTGCTCAGGCACAGCGGACCATTGCGATCGGCGGCGGCGCGCGTACGCAGTCGATCAAAGTTCCGATGCACAAATCCGAAGATGTGCACACGAACTCGCCCTTCGTCGACATTACCGTCGGAGATCCCGAGATCGCCGACGTTCATCCGCTAACCGACCAGGCGCTTTCGATCCTCGGCAAGAAGATCGGCGCCACCCGGGTTTCGATCTATGGCGAGAACAAGAAGCTGGTAGGCGTGTTCGATGTCGAGGTGTCCTACGACGTTTCGCAACTCGGCGCCGAGCTGAAGCGCCGCTTCCCAAAGGCGAAGCTTAACGTCTCGTCCGTCAACGGCCGTATTCTTCTATCGGGTAACGCGCCGGACGGCATCGTGCTCGACCAGGCGCTGACGGTCGCGCGCCAGTTCGGTCCCGATGTGATCAATTCCGTGCAAGTCGCGCAGCCGCAGCAGGTGATGCTCGAGGTGCGCTTTGTCGAGGCCTCGCGCACCGCGGGCCGCGAACTTGGCGTGCAATGGAACGTATTGCCGCGCCCGGGGCACGAAGGCCGCTTCCTCGCCAATATCGGCGACCGCAAGGGCGCCGGCGCGTTGCCGGTCACCGCGGGTGGGTCCGGAGGCGTGATGGCGATTGCGCCCGGCGCCGCCGCGGCCGGTGTGCTCGGAACGTCCGCGCCGCCGTTCGGCTTCCTGATTGGCAATCTGGTCTATCAGGGACTGCAGGCGGATGTGATCGTCAATGCGCTGGAGGAAAAAGGTTTGGCGCGCCGGCTTGCGGAGCCCAACCTCGTGGCGCTGTCGGGCGATACGGCGAACTTCCTTGCCGGCGGCGAATATCCGATCCCAGTGCCCGGCTCGTTCGGACAGATTGCCGTCGACTACAAGCGCTACGGCGTCAGCCTGGCGTTCACCCCGACGGTGCTGGCCGATGGCCTGATCAATCTCAAGATCGAGCCCGAAGTCAGCCAGCTCGACCCCAGCCACAGCGTCGCGGTCGGCGTGAATGTGACGGTGCCGGCGTTGATCGTGCGGCGCGCGTCCTCGACCATCGAGCTACGCGACGGCCAGAGCTTTGTCCTCGGCGGATTGCTGCAGAACGACTCGGCGATCGCGCAGGAGCAGCTGCCCTGGCTCGGCAGCATCCCGGTGCTCGGCGCGCTATTTTCGAGCAAGGCCTATCAGAAGAACGAGACCGATCTCGTCATCATCGTCACGCCACGTATCATTCGGCCGATGCGGCCGGGCGATCCGGTCAAGACGCCGCTCGACAATACGCTGCCACCCAATGACAAGGACCTGTTCATCGACGGCAAGGCGGAAATTGCGCGCAGCGACCTGCCGCGCGGAATCCCCGAGCGTCCATTCATCGGTCACATGCTCGACCTGCCCCACGGAGAATCGCATGTCTCGGTTCAGTAAAGCACTCTACGCGGCGGCGATCGCCAGCGGGCTCCTCGTTTCGCTCGGCGGCTGCTCGGACGTCTACTACGATCGCCGCGAAACGATATCCAGCGGCGCCAACGATGCGGTTGCAACAGGCACTGCGCTGCAGATGGTGGATCCATGGCCGCGCGCTGCTGCCAATCGCGACTTCGCCTCGAACGGCCAGCGCATCGAGCTTGGCATCGTGCGCTACCGTACCGGCCGTACCATCCCGCCCGTCGGCACCGGCACGAGTTCTACGGGTTTTCAGCAGCAGCAGCAGCAGCAGCCGACGGCGCCGCCGCCCGATCCGACCATGAGTTCCCCGGTCAAATAGCAGCGTGTGAAGCGACATTAGACCGGCGGCCAGTTTACGAGTCAGGGAGTATGCAGAGCGATCGTCCAATCATCCCCGGCAACAGGATGCGGGTTCAGGTGTTGACGACCGACGGCGAATTCGAGCAGTCGGTACGCGATACTTTTGACTCCGCTAACGGGCAGGTCGAACTTGCGGTCGTCGCCGGCGCGCTGGCGCCGAACCGCGAACAGCTCGACGTCGATGCCGCCGTCATCGTTATCGATCTTGATCCGTCGCATCCGGACGAAATGGCCGCGCTGCAACGGACGATGGAGCTGTTGAACGGGCGGCCGCCGGTCGTCGTCGTCATGCCGTCGTTCAGCCAGGAAGCGGTGCGCCAGCTTGTGCAGATGCGTGTCGCGGATTTTCTAGTCAAGCCGGTCGCGCCGGTCGAACTCGTTCGAACATGCGCGCGCGCAGTGCAGAAGCCAGCCGGTACCGACCAGAGCGAGGCCGAGATCGTCACCTTCCTCTCGGCGGTCGGCGGCGCGGGCGTGACCACGCTCGCGATCCAGAGCGCGCTGCTGCTGCTTGAAAGCAAGGGCAAGGCCAGATCGACCTGCCTCGTCGATCTCGATTTTCAACACGGCGCCTGCGCCGACTATCTCGATCTCGAACCGCGGCTCGATCTCAAGGAAATCGAACCGCGTCCCGATCGTCTCGACCGGCAACTGCTGGAGGTCATGACCACTTACCATTCCTCGGGGCTGGCGGTGATTGCGGCGCCCAATCGGCCTGCCGAAATGCGCACGTTCGATCCCGACATGGTGACGCGGCTGCTCGATCTCGTGTCGGCGCACTTCGATTACGTTGTCATCGACATGCCGCGCACGTGGTTCTCCTGGACCGACAGCGTGCTCTTGGGCTCGAACCGCGTCTACATCGTCAGCGAAATGACGGTGCCGGCGATCAAGCATGCCAAGAAGCTCGTCGAGGCCATTCGCGAGCGACTCGGCGACGGGCCGCACCCGCAGGTCATAGTCAATCGCTTCGAGCAGCACGTCTTCGGTCCGGGACTTCGCCACAACGACATCGACCAGGCCCTCGGCGAGGATTTCGCCGGCGCGGTGCCGAACGACTATCGGCTGGTGCGCGAGGCGATCGACCGCGGCGTGCCACTCAGCGAGGTCAAGGCCAACAATCGCATCACCGCTCAGCTCAAGAAACTGATCATTCCGCCGCCAAGCGGAAAGTCGGCAAGCTCCCGCAAGGCGGGCTTGGGACGGCTCACACTGTCGTGGGCGAAATAGCAGGCTGTTGAGGACGTCGCATGGTAGGCCGGTTCAGCGCGCGCAGATTCATGGGTCTCGAGCCCGCGCCCGTGCTCGATCCGGTCGCGGCAAACGAGAGCGCGGAGGCCGCCCCGACGCCGGCGCTGGCGCCAGAACCATCCACGGATGCACCGCCGATCGAGGTTGCGGCGCCTCCGCTTGAACCGCCGGCCGTCCCGGTCATCGCGGCACAGCCAACCAATCCGCTGCACACCGACAAGCTTCTCGACGCCAAGGTGCGCCTGCATCGACGGCTGATCGAGGAGATCAATCTCTCCGCGCTTGAAAAGCTTCCCGACGAGGAATTGCGCAAGCATGTTCAGCACCTCGTCTCGCAATATATTCTGAGCGAGCGGCTTGCGCTTAATTCACGCGAACTCGCCGAGTTCGTGACCGAAATTCTCGACGAGATGACGGGACTCGGCCCGATCGAGCCTCTGCTCAAGGACGATTCCATCAGCGACATCCTGATCAACGGCCATGAATGCGTCTACATCGAGCGCGGCGGCTTGCTGGAGCCGACGTCGGTGCGTTTCAAGGACGAGTCGCATCTGCTGCGGATCGTCAACAAGATCGTTTCCGCGGTCGGCCGTCGCGTCGACGAAAGCCATCCGCTGTGCGACGCGCGGTTGCTCAACGGCTCGCGCGTCAACGTCGCGATCAGACCGGTGGCGGTGGACGGGCCGCTGGTCTCGATCCGAAAATTTTCCAAGAAGCCATTCAATCTCAGCAAGCTCATCGAGATCGGCGCGATGCGCCCGCAGATGGCCGAATTGCTGTCCGCCGCGGTCAAGGCGCGTGTCACGACGATCATTTCCGGCGGCACCGGCTCGGGCAAAACCACGATGCTCAACGCTTTGTCCGCATTCATCTCCGATAAGGAGCGTCTGATCACGATCGAGGACGCGGCCGAACTGCAATTGCAGCAACCTCATGTCGCGCGCATGGAAACGCGGCCGCCGAATATCGAAGGCAAGGGCGAAATCCGGCAACGCGATCTCGTCTAGAATGCGCTGCGCATGCGGCCCGAACGAATCATCCTCGGCGAGTGTCGCGGCGAGGAAGCCTTCGACATGCTGCAGGCGATGAACACCGGCCACGAAGGCTCGATGGCGACCGTGCACGCCAACAATCCGCGCGAGGCATTGTCGCGTCTCGAGCAAATGATCGGCATGGCCGGCCTGCCGATGACAATTCCTTCGATTCGCGGCCAAATCGCCGCCGCGATCCGCATCATCGTCCAGTTGTCGCGTCTGTCCGACGGCAAGCGCCGCGTGATGAGCATCGCCGAAATCACCGGCATGGAAGGCGATATCATCCAGATGCAGGAAATCTACAAGTTCGTCCGCACGTCCACCGCCGACGACGGCACCATTCACGGAAACTTCGTTGCAACCGGGGTGCGCCCGCGTTTCCTTGTCGATCTTGCCTCCAAGGGCATCAAGCTGCCTGGAAACTACTTCGATCCGAGCCAGCCGCTGTAGCGACAACCGGAGCACGGCATTGTTCGACCTCGATCCGGTTTATCTATTCTACGGTTTCGCCGTTGCCTCGGCCGTCTTGGTCGCTGAGGCCGGCTATCTCTTGCTCAGCTCCGCCTCCTCCTATCGCAGCCGCATCAACCGGCGGCTCGCTTTGCTCGATACCGGTGACAACCGTGAAAGCGTTCTGGTGCAATTGCGCCGCGAACGCGGGATGACCGGGGAGGGCGACCTTCGTTTGCCGATCGAGGCTTTCAACACGCTCGTCACCCAATCGGGCCTGACGATCGGCGTCGGCAAGATCGCGATATTCGCGGGCATCGGCACCGTGCTGGTCCTGTCGGCCATGGTCGCGACGGGCGTCAGCATTCCCAAGTCGGTCGGCGGTGCGTTGGCATCGGGCGTCGTGCTGCCGTATGTGATCCTGCGTATCCTGCGGGGCCGGCGGCGGAAGAAATTCGGCGCGCAATTCCCCGACGCCATCGACATCATCGTGCGCAGCCTGCGCGCCGGCCATCCCGTCCCGATTGCGATTTCGATGGTGGCGCGGGAGTTCACGGACCCGTGCGGCACCGAGTTCGGAATCGTTTCCGATGAAATCACCTATGGCGCCGACCTGGAAACCGCGATGCGCAACCTTTACATGCGCGTCGGGCAGGACGACTTGCCGCTGTTCGTGACCGCGGTTGCGATCCAAAGCTCCACCGGCGGCAACCTTGGCGAAATTCTCGAAAATCTTTCCGCGGTCATCCGGCAGCGCTTCAAGATGCGCCGCAAGATCCGGGCGCTGGCGGCGGAAGCGCGAATGTCCGCGATGATCCTGTCGGCGCTGCCGTTCCTGCTGTTTGGAGCCATTCAGGTGCTTTCGCCCGATTTCTACGGCAGCGTGTGGCAATTCGACCTCACCCAATACGGGCTCGGCGCCGCCGCGGCGTGGATGATGGTCGGCAACTTTATCATGTATCGCATGGTCAATTTCAGGATCTGAGCCCATGGATTTTCTGCTCGACCTGTTTGCCGGTTCCGACGGCGACGCTTCACTGGCGCTCGCGGTATTGGTGTTCGTGGCGGGAGCCGCGGCGGCCCTCGGGGTCATGGCGGTCATCCGCACCCGCGGCGCCGTGCGGCGGCGCGCGGCCAGCATCGGCTCCGGCCAGGCCGACCAGGCGGAAAGCGCGCGGGCGAGACCGTCTTCGAGCGCAAAGGCGGTGCAACGGCTGATCGAGAAGACCACGAAACATTATGCTTCGACCGATGGCGCGAATATGAAACGGCTGCGTGAGCGGCTGATTCATGCCGCGATTTTCGATCCGCGCGCCGTTGGCATGTTCTTTCTGCTGCGCGCGGCGCTCGCGGTCGGCCTCGCCGGCACTGTCTCGGTGGCATTGCCCCTCTTCACCGACAAGCCGGGGTCGATGTTCTGGTCTTTTATCACGATAGCGGGGTTGGTCGGATATCTCGCGCCGAGCATCGGGCTCAACAAGCTGATCAAGGCGCGCCGCCAGGAATATCGCTCAGGCTTCCCCGACTTCATGGACCTGCTGGTGGTCTGCGCCGATGCCGGGTTGGCGATGGAGGCGTCGCTTGAACGCGTTGGGCGCGAGCTGGCGCCGTCCTATCCCCGGCTTTCCGCCAACATCCACATGACCAATCTGGAAATTCGCGCCGGCCGCAGCCTAACCGACGCGCTTGAACATTTCGCCGAACGGCTCGGACTCGAAGAGGTGCGATCGTTCGCATTGCTCATTCAACAGTCGGCCGAATTGGGATCGAGCATCACCGAGGCGCTGCGCGTCTACAGCGACGACATGCGCCACAAGCGACTCTCGCTGGCCGAAGAAAAGGCCTACAGCCTGCCCGCGAAGCTGTCGCTGCCGCTGATGGTCTGCGTATTTCCGGTGTTGTTCGTCGTCATTTTGCTGCCGGTGATCGTCCGCTTCAAAATGGGCGCCTATTAGCCCCTGGGCAGACCCCCCAAGGCGACGATTTCTTAAGGTTCTCCGCATACCGTTAATCGTCCTTTCAGCCTCCGGAGTCCGCTTCGGAACAATTGCGCGTTTACGCGTCGCGCGCGTCGGTTTTGTGAGCGTACCGATGAAAATTGGCCTGAATCACGGCTTATTCGTTGCGGCGAGCCTGCTGTTGCTCACCGGATGCGAAACCACATCGACCAGCGTGTCCGGCGATCTCAAGGCGGATACCACCGGCACCGCCAGCACCGGCGGCACCGATATCACCACCGAGGCGAAGTCCGCGGAAACCACCGGGTCGATCGTATCACCGGAAGCATCCGGCTCCACCGAGTTGCTCCCGACCTCGAAAGCGTTCTTGGGCAGCGACGAGTACGACGACCTCAGCCTCGGCAAGCGGTTCTTCCGCGACGGCAACTACGGGCTGGCGGAGCGCCACTTCCGCCGCGCCGCCGAGGCGGGTCCGCGCGACGCCGAAGCCTGGCTCGGACTGGCAGCGGCCTATGATCGGCTCAAGCGTTTCGATCTGGCCGACCGCGCGTATGCGCAGTTGCTGCGCATCACCGGCCCGACGGCGGAAGTGCTCAACAACATCGGCTATTCCTACATGCTGCGTGGCGACTACAAGCGCGCCGGGCAGAAGCTGCGCGAAGCGCAGGCCAAGGATCCGGAAAATCCGTTCGTGCGAACAAATCTGGATCTGCTGGCCGAAAGCCAGCGCTCGCGCAAGGCCATCCGATAACGGCGGCGAGGATTGCGCCCCGGTCGGCGCGCGGCGCAAGTCCATCGAGCGCGACTTCGGGCTTCAGCACGTTCCTCGCGCAGGGGTCATATTCGAGAATCCCGCGCCAAAAAGTTTGCGCCGGCCGCCGTGCGTTATTAGTTGAAGCTTCATGCTCAAGGAAGTGATCGCGTTTTTCTCCGATCTTGCCAGCAGCGAAAAGCCGCATCACTTCGCGGACAACGACTACCGGATCGCGGTGGCCGCGTTGCTTGTGCATGTCGCAACGCTGGATGGCGACCTCGATCAGGCCGATCGCGACAAGCTGCATGAACTGCTCAAATCGCGATTTGGCCTCGATGACGCATTGACCGCAGAACTGATCGATGCGGCTGCCGCCGCCGACAATGAATCCGTGGACTTTTACCGGTTTACCAGCGCATTGATGCGCGCGCTCGACGAACACGGCCGCGAGCGCATGGTCGAGATGATGTGGCAAATGGTCTATGTCGATCACGTCGCGACCGAATTCGAGGATAATGTAGTGTGGCGGGTCGCCGACCTGCTTGGCATTTCCGCGCGCGAACGTCTGGCGCTCAAGCGCCGCGTCGCGGGCGAGGATGGCGGCACGCCATGACGCGTCCGGTCGCGGTCATCACCGGCGCCTCGGCCGGTATTGGCGTAGCGCTGGCGCGCGTGTTTGCCGCACATGGACACGACCTTGTACTGATCGCCCGCCGCGCCGCGCCGATGGCGGCGCTTGCCGACGAAATCGCGAACACGGGCCGGCCGCGCCCGCTGGTGCTGACGCTCGATCTTGCACGCGCCGACGCCGCCGCGCGCATTGCCGAGGCGCTGGCGGCGCACGAGCTTTCGCCGCAGTACATCGTCAACAACGCCGGCTTCGGCCTGCTCGGCGCGGCGAGCGGCGGCGATCGCGGCGAGCAGCTTGCGATGGTCGATCTTAACGTGCGGGCGTTGACCGACTTGTCGCTGGCGTTTGCCGACAGTCTTGCCCGGCTGCAGGGCGGCATCCTTAATGTCGCGTCGGTCGCGGGCTTCCTGCCCGGGCCGGGCATGGCGGTCTACTACGCGAGCAAGGCCTACGTGCTTTCGTTCAGCGAGGCATTGCGCGAAGAGCTCCGGCATCGCGGCGTGCGCGTGACCGTCCTGTGCCCCGGTCCGGTGCCGACCGAGTTTCAGGCGCGCGCCGGGCTGACCGACGCCAACCGGTCCTCGCTATTGACGCGCGGCGCGGAGGAAGTCGCGCTTGCAGGTTACCGCGGCCTGATGGCCGGCAACGGCGTGGTCGTGCCGGGCTGGCCGAATCTATTGGTGACGCTGCTGCCGAGGCTATTGCCGCGCGCGCTGGTGGCGCGGGTGATGGGCGCGGTGCAGGCGCGGCGCTTCGGCGCCGACAAAACGGCATGAAAAACCCGCGCAAAAGGCGGTTGCAAATCAGGTCCAAAAGCATACGAATATCAAACGTGTTGCAGAGAATTGGCAAGAAATCGCCCGCTGCCCGCGCGACCGAACCGGTCCTGATCGTGCTGCATCAGGAGTTGTCGACGCCCGGCCGCGTCGGCCAGCATCTTCAGGCGCGCGGGGTCGCGCTCGACATCCGGCGCCCCGCCCTGGGTGATCCGCTGCCGGAATCCCTGAGCCGGCATTCCGGCGTCGTCGTGTTCGGCGGGCCGATGAGCGCCAACGACGAGACCGACTTCATTCGCCGCGAAACCGATTGGCTGGCCGTGCCGCTGAAAGAGCGCAAGCCCTTTCTCGGCATCTGTCTCGGCGCGCAAATGCTGGCGCGTCAACTCGGCGCCAAGGTATCGTTTCATCCCGAAGGCCTGGTCGAGATCGGCTACTACCCGATCCGCGCCACCGCCTCGGCGCGCACCATCGCCACGTCGTGGCCGAGCCACGTCTATCAATGGCATCGCGAAGGCTTCGACCTGCCGCAAGGCGCGGAGTTGCTGGCCGAGGGCGACATTTTCTCCATGCAGGCATTCCGCTACGGCGCCGCCTACGGCATCCAGTTCCACCCTGAAGTGACCCAAGCGATGATGTGCCGCTGGACGACGCGCGGCCACGCGCGGCTTGAAATGCCCGGTGCGCGTTCGCGCGCGGAGCATTTTGCCGACCGGCCGGTTTACGACCCGGCGATCCGAGGCTGGCTCGCGGAATTTCTCGACCACTGGCTGGCAAGCGATCGGCAAAAGTGGGGAGACGATTTTGCATCGGATCTGGCTTCGCCCACGGACGCCGGCGTCGCGTAGACGGGTTGCGCGCAAACTTTTTGGTTTTGCGCATGGTCTTCTCGGCGAACCGATTCCACCTGGTGCCATCATGCGCTCGGCAGCCGGAACACGCGCCGGCGCGCGCGGCGCAATAAAGCGGGATGTGTTGAGGTTGAATCGGCGGAATGTTCCTAACACTTTGAGTTGTGCGTGATCTTATCCGACCTTGCTTCGCCCGCCGA
>JBGPOB010000043.1:0-16462 GCA_041487815.1 Xanthobacteraceae bacterium
GCGCCTGCTTGACAAGAACCTCGACGGTCTCGTCGTTGAGGACCTCGCCGTTGCGCAAAAGCCCGTCGTGGCCGTGGCTGGTATAGGGATCGAGCGCCACGTCGCACAATAGCCCGATCTGCGGTGCTTCCTTTTTGATGGCGCGCAAGGCGCGGCAGACGAGGTTGTCGGGATTGAGCGCCTCCGTGCCTTCGGCGTCGCGCAATGCGGGATCGGTGTAGGGAAAAAGCGCGATGCAGGGGATATCAAGTTCCGCCGCCCGCACGGCCTCGCGCATGGCTTCGTCGATCGTCAAACGCTCGACGCCGGGCATGGACGCAATCGGGACCCGCGCGCGCGCGCCTTCGACGATAAAGATCGGCCAGATCAGGTCGTCGGCGGTCAGCACGTTCTCGCGCACCATCCGGCGCGCCCATTCCGCGCGCCGGTTGCGGCGCATGCGCACATCGAGATCGAGCCGGGCGGGCGCGGGCGCCTCGGGGCTCATCGGCACGACCTGCGTCCTGCGTTCGAGCGGGCGGCCGAACTTGAAGACCATGGCGAACACTCCGGCGACCGGCGGGCTTGACCCGGCAATTCATCTCTGCCCCTTTTCATGCCGGGCCAACCCCGGGTCAAGCCCTGCGGAAGCTTCAGGAAAATGAACTTCGACCTTTCCGAGGACCAGCGCGCGTTCCAGTCCACCGCCCGCGATTTTGCGGCGGCGGAAATGGCCCCGCACGCGCGCGAATGGGACGAGGGCGAAATCTTCCCCGTGGCGGCCTTGCGCAAGGCGGCCGCGCTGGGCTTCGGCGGCATTTACGTGCGCGAGGACGTCGGCGGCTCCGCGCTGTCGCGGCTCGATGCCACGATCATCTTCGAAGAACTGGCGCAGGGCTGCACGTCGACCGCCGCCTATATTTCGATCCACAACATGGCGGCCTGGATGATCGACGCCTTCGGCGGCGACGCCCAGCGCCGGCGCTTTCTGCCAAAGCTTTGCTCGATGGCGCACTTTGCCAGCTACTGCCTGACCGAGCCCGACTCCGGCTCCGATGCTGCCAGCCTGAAGACGCGCGCCGTGCGTACTGGCGATCACTACGTCTTGAACGGAACCAAGGCGTTTATTTCCGGCGGCGGCGTGGCGGACATCTATGTCTGCATGGTGCGCACCGGCGCCGCCGGACCCAAGGGCATTTCCTGCATCGCGGTCGAGAAGGACACCCCCGGGCTGGCGTTCGGCGCGCGCGAAAAGAAGCTCGGCTGGAAGTCGCAGCCGACCACAATGGTGATGTTCGAGAACTGCCGCGTGCCGGCCGGCAATCTGATCGGTGCCGAAGGCGAGGGCTTCGCCATCGCCATGGCCGGTCTCGACGGCGGGCGGCTCAATATCGCGGCCTGCTCAATCGGCGGCGCCCAATTCTGCCTCGACCGCACCATCGTCTACATGCGCGAACGCAAGCAGTTTGGCCAGCGCATCGCGGATTTTCAGGCGCTGCGGTTTCGCATCGCCGATTTCGCCAGCGAGCTGGAAGCCGCGCGCTTGTTGGTGCGGCGCGCCGCGGCCGCGGTATCCAACCGCGAGCCGGGAGCGACGCGGCTCGCCGCCATGGCGAAGCGCATTGCGACGGACGTCGGCTTCGAGGTCGTCAACGGCTGCCTGCAATTGCACGGCGGCTACGGCTACCTGCGCGATCATCCGATCGAGCGCGTGCTGCGCGACGTGCGCGTGCACCAGATTCTCGAAGGCACCAACGAAATCATGCGGCTGATCGTCAGCCGCGACCTGCTTGGGAATTGAGCGCATGGCCCTCGCAGATCTGATGGCTGAGGAACTTGCACTCACGAGCGCGGCGCTGTTTACGGGCGCGGCGATCTACATCAGCGTTGCGGAGCAACCCGCACGGCTGCGGCTTCCGGCTAAGGAAATGCTTGAACAGTGGAAGCCAAGTTACGCCCGTGGCTTCGCAATGCAGGCGAGCCTCGCGCTGGCGTCGGGTCTGTTCGGGTTGCTGGCGGTCTGGTTCAGCCACGACTGGCGATGGTTCGTCGGCGCGGCGCTGATCATTGCGAACTGGCCCTACACTTTGCTGATCATCCTGCCGATCAACAAACGTCTCGATGCGACAGATCCCGATGAAGCGAATGTCTTGACGCAGCGATTGATCGCGCAATGGGGCCGGTTGCACGCGGGACGCAGCGCGCTTGGGCTTGCCGCGACCTTGAGTTACCTATGGGCGCTGGCAGCTGCATGACCGCCGCGCCGGAAATACTGACCGAGCGCCGCGGTGCCGCCGGTTTGATCACGCTCAACCGGCCGCAGGCGCTCAATGCCGTGACGCTTGTCATGACGCACGCTATCCGCGATCAGCTCGACCGCTGGCGCGACGATCCGGCGGTGACGCACGTCATTGTCATGGGAGCGGGCGGGCGCGCATTCTCCGCGGGCGGCGACCTGCGCCAGGTCTACGAGATTGGCCGTAGCGGCCGTCACGACGAGGCGCTGGTTTATTGGCGCGAAGAATATGCCCTCAATACCGTCATCAAGCACTATCCCAAGCCTTACATCGCGCTGATCGACGGCATCGTCATGGGCGGCGGCGTCGGCGTCTCGATCCATGGCTCGCACCGCGTCGCCGGCGACAAGTTTCTGTTTGCGATGCCGGAGGTCAATATCGGGTTCTTTCCGGATGTCGGCGCGACCTGGTTCCTGCCGCGCATGCCGGGCGAGCTTGGCACCTATTGCGCACTCACCGGCGAGCGGCTCCGGGCGGCGGACGCGCTCGCGGCGGGCGTGGCGACGCACCGCGTTGCATCGGAGAAGTTCGCCGACCTGCTCGCAGGCCTCTGCGGGACCGTATCGGTCGACGCGCTCTGCGCGGCGTTTGCCGCGCCGCCCGAAACAGGCGCGATCGCCGCCCGCCGCGGCTTGATTGACCGCCTATTCGCGGGCGACAGTGTCGAGGCCATTCTGCAAAACCTCGAGGCGCTAGCGCGCTGCGGCGGCGGTGACGCGGATTGGTGCGTCACCACGGCGGCGACGATCCGTTCGCGCTCCCCCACAAGCCTGAAAATCGCGCTCCGGCAGGTCAGGCAAGGCGCGCAGCTTTCGTTTGTGGATTGCATGCGCACCGAATTCCGCATCGTGTCGCGTGTCGTCGGCGGTCACGATTTCTACGAGGGGGTGCGTGCGCTGATCATCGACAAGGACAATACGCCGCGCTGGCGGCCGGCGGCGCTGTCCGAGGTCGGCGAACTTGAAATCGATCGTTATTTCGCGCCGCTGCCGAACGAGCTCGAATTGCAATGAATGAGTCGAAGATCAGTCCGGGGATACCCGAGATCGCGCCGGTGCATGCCGATGGCGGCACGCAGCGCGGCGCAGTCTGGTCGCAACGCCTGTTGCTCTTCCTTCGCGCCATGTCGGTGATCTCGATGCTCAACGGCCTGCGCTACTGGGCGGCGGTATGCGGGTTCGGCTTTGTGCCCGATGGCGGATTTGAGGCGCAAAGCGCGGCCTGGCAGACCGCGACCGTATTCTTTGCCGTGATCGATCTCGTCGCAGCGGTCGGATTATGGCTGGCGGCGCCGTGGGGCGCGGTCGTCTGGCTGACGTCGGCAGTATCGATGCTTGTGGTCGAGGGTTTCTTTCCGCAGATTTACGGCGACTGGGTGCTCAGCGTGCTGTTCGGTCCGGCGGCGATTATCGCCTACCTGGTGCTGGCGATACTGGCGGCGCGCGAACAGCCGCAGTGACGGCATCCGCGGCAACGCGAGCGAGGGGAGCAACATGGCACGGATCGGATTCATCGGGCTCGGCAACATGGGCCTGCCCATGGCGCGCAACCTCATCAAGGCCGGCCATGGCGTCAGCGGGTTCGATGTCGCCAAGTCCGCCGTCAACGCGCTGGCGGCGGCTGGAGGCGCGGCGGCATCGTCTGCCGCCGCCGCGTGCAAGGGCGCGGAAATCCTCATCACCATGCTGCCGGCGGGCACGCACGTGCGCGCCGTCTACGGCGGCGACGGCGGCATCGTCGCGAACGCCGCGGCGGGCGCGCTGCTGATCGATTCATCGACCATCGATGTCGAATCCGCGCGCGCGGGGGCGGGCGCGGCGGCGGCGCGCGGGCTCGCCATGATCGACGCGCCGGTGTCGGGCGGCGTCGGGGGTGCGCAGGCCGGGTCGCTGACCTTCATGGTCGGCGGTGCGGACGCCGCATTCGCGCGTGCGCGGCCAATTCTCGAATGCATGGGCAAGACGATCGTGCATGCCGGCGGCTCCGGTAACGGCCAGGCCGCGAAAATCTGCAACAACATGATCCTCGGCATTTCGATGATCGCGGTGTCGGAGGCGTTCGTGCTGGCCGAAAAGCTCGGGCTCGACGCGCAAAAGCTGTTCGACATCGCCTCCAAGGCGTCCGGCCAATGCTGGTCGCTGACGAGCTATTGCCCGGTGCCGGGCCCGGTCCCGGCGTCGCCCGCCAATCGCAATTATCAAGCCGGGTTCACGGCCGCGATGATGCTCAAGGATTTGAAACTCGCGCAGGAGGCCGCGCGCGCGGCCGACGCTGCGACGCCGCTCGGCGCGGAGGCTGCGGCGCTCTACGGCCTCTACGTAGGGCAGGGCAAGGCGGCGGAGGATTTTTCCGGCATTATCCGTTTCCTGCGGGGCGCCTGATTGGGAGGCAATCCGCACGCGGGACCGCGCTCGCGTATTCGTGCCGCGTGCATTCACGGCCGCCCCGCGTCACGCTGAACGAAGCCTTACCGAATGGTCACCCGAAGGTAAAGGAAACGCCTAAAAACGATTTTGATTTCAACTCGTTGCAGCCGAAAATAAACGGGTTTTTTAGCGTATTGTTTAAGTCGATCTTAGAGCGCCGCCCCTATGGTCGCAGTACAGGGACGAGGAGCAGGGCCTCGTCAATTCAATAAAAAGATACATCGTAAAGGGCGTCATGATGAAGACAGCATTGAAGGCGGCGGAACCCGTCCAGGTGGAACGGTCACCGCAGGTTCGCCCGCTCTATCTCGAGGCGCTGACCTTGGTGGAGCGGCTGCATCGCCGCTTGCTCGACGTGATCAAGGACGAATTCGATCGCCGTGGGCGCGCCGACATCAATTCGGTTCAGGCGCTGCTTTTGTACAACATCGGCGACAAGGAATTGACGGCCGGCGAGCTGCGCACGCGCGGCTACTATCTCGGCTCGAACGTTTCCTACAATCTCAAGAAGCTGGTGGAGATGGGCTTCCTCGACCATCAGCGCTCGCGCGTCGATCGCCGCTCGGTGCGCATCAAGCTGACCGAAAAAGGCGGCGAGGTCTGCGATATCGTCGAGTCGCTGTATCGCAAGCACGTGCAGACGATCGAGCAGGTCGGCGGCATTTCCGCTGACGAATTCGGCTCGCTCAACAAGGCGCTGCACCGGCTCGAGCGGTTCTGGACCGACCAGATCCTCTACCGCCTCTAGGCGGCGGCGGACAAGAGTTTCGCGAAGCCCCGGCGAGCGGCCGGGGCTTTTGCGTTCGGCCCGGGGGTGCCCGCGGCAGCGCTATATGTTGTTATGGGGACCGCCCTGACGCCAATGCTTGGCGCTTGGCAGGCGATATGCTAGTGCGCAACGCAGGCGCTGCGCCAGCGCGCGGCGAGGCGGAGACCACCATGTCCATGACCGGCAAGGCCCCGCGTCCGGCCGAAGACATTTTTGCCGATGACCTCGCCCAGGTCGATCCGGAGATTTTTGGCGCCATCGCGCGGGAACTCGGCCGCCAGCGCGACGATATCGAGTTGATCGCCTCGGAGAATATCGTCAGCAAGGCGGTCTTGGAGGCACAAGGCTCGGTCCTCACCAACAAATACGCCGAAGGCTATCCCGGCCGGCGCTATTACGGCGGCTGCCAGCACGTAGACACCGTGGAATCGTTGGCAATTGAGCGTGTTACTCGACTTTTTGGATGTAAATTCGCAAATGTGCAGCCGCATTCCGGTGCTTCGGCGAATGCGGCGACGTTCATGGCGCTGATGCAGCCAGGCGACACCTTCCTCGGTCTCAACCTCGCCGCCGGCGGCCATCTCACCCATGGCATGGCCCTCAACATGTCCGGCAAATGGTTCAAGCCGGTGCCCTATGGCGTGCGGCGCGACGACCAGCGCATCGATTACGAGGAGGTCCGCACGCTGGCGCGCGCGCATCGCCCGAAGGTCATTATCGCGGGCGGGTCGGCCTATCCGCGGATTATCGATTTTCGCCTGTTCCGGGAAATCGCCGACGAAGTCGGCGCGGCATTGATGGTCGACATGGCGCATTTCGCCGGACTGGTCGCCGGCGGCGCGCATCCAAGCCCGCTGCCGCACGCCCACGTCACCACCACGACAACGCACAAGACGCTGCGCGGCCCGCGCGGCGGCGTGGTGCTGACCAATGACGAGGCTTTGGCCAAGAAGATCGACCAGGCCGTTTTTCCGGGCCAGCAGGGCGGTCCGCTGATGCACGTGATCGCGGCCAAGGCGGTGTCGTTTGGCGAGGCGCTGCGGCCCTCGTTCAAGGTCTATGCCAAGGCAGTGGTCGAGAACGCCAAGGCGCTGGCGGAAACGCTGAAGTCGCGCGGCTTCGACATCGTATCGGGGGGCACCGACACCCACCTGATGCTGGTCGACCTGCGCAGCAAGAATTTGACCGGCAAGGTCGCCGAGGTCGCGCTCGGCCGCGCCCGCATCACTTGCAACAAGAACGGGATTCCGTTCGATCCGCAGAAGCCGATGATCACCTCCGGGATCAGGCTCGGGACGCCGGCCGGCACGACGCGCGGCTTTGGCGTCGTGGAATTCCGGCAGGTCGGCGACCTGATCGCCGACGTGCTCGACGCGCTGTCGAAGAAGCGCGTTGACCAGGACTCCGCAGCCGAAACCGCTGCACGCGAAAAAGTGGCGCGCCTGGTCGCGCGTTTCCCGATTTACAACGACTAGAGCATTTTCAGGCGAAGTGGATACCGGTTCGCCGTCAGAAAATGCGTCTACTTTAGGTTTAGAGCGCATTCGGACGCAAAACCGGATTCCACTTTGCTGAATGCGCTCTAGAACAAGGCCGCCGCCGCGCGGCCAAACGGGAGTTAGGGGATGCGCTGTCCAAGCTGTGGCAGCCTTGATACGCAGGTGAAGGATTCGCGGCCATCCGAGGATTCCGCCGCGATCCGCCGCCGCCGGCTGTGTCTTGCCTGCAATTTCCGCTTCACCACCTTCGAGCGCGTGCAATTGCGCGAGCTTGCGGTCATCAAGCGCAATGGCCGCCGGGTGCCGTTCGACCGCGACAAGCTGGCGCGCTCGGTCGAGATCGCGCTGCGCAAGCGCAACGTCGATCCCGAGCGCGTGGAGCAGGCGATATCGAAAATCGTGCGCGAGCTCGAAAGCCTGGGCGAGAACGAGGTGACGACCGAAACCATCGGCGAAACGGTGATGTCGCACCTGCGCGAACTTGACGATGTCGCCTATGTCCGGTTTGCGTCGGTCTACCGCAATTTCCGCGAGGCCAAGGATTTCAAAGCGGCGCTCGCCGAACTGTCGGGCGAGGACGACGAAAAGCCGCCGGCGCAGGCGCGCAAATAGGGCGCTACGCCGCCTCGGGCCGGTTGCCGTAGGACGGCGTCGGCGTTCCGGGCTTCAACGAGACATGGGTATGGGTGCAGTACCACGGCGCCCCGATCGCGCCGCGCATCAGCGTGGCGGTGCCGTGGCCGGGGCGCGCTAATTCCCGTACCCGTTGCAGTGCAGCCTCTTGATGGGACAATGTGATCGAAAGATGCAGGACGAAGCGGGCCGGGGCTCGCGACCGATATCAGGTGTTCGATGACGCGCGCCGACCAGGACCAACGCTTCATGGCTCTCGCCCTTACGCTCGGCCGCCGCGGGCTCGGTCAAACCTGGCCCAATCCGGCGGTTGGCGCGCTGATTATGCGCGACGATGGCGGGGGATCGGTCATTGTGGCGCGCGGCTGGACGCAGCCGGGCGGGCGGCCGCATGCGGAAGTCGACGCGCTCGCACGCGCCGGGGCGGCAGCGCGCGGCGCGACCCTCTACGTCACGCTGGAACCGTGCTCGCATCACGGCAAGACGCCGCCCTGCGCCGACGCCATCGTTGCCGCCGGCGTCGCGCGCGTGGTCGCAGCGCTGGAGGATCCCAATCCAAAAGTGGCCGGCGACGGCCACGCGCGGCTGCGTGCGGCGGGAATTGCCGTTGATGTCGGATGCGGCGCCGAGGAAGCGCGGCAGGCCCACGCCGGGCATATCCGCCGCGTGCGCGATGGCAGGCCGCATGTGACGTTGAAACTCGCCATCTCCGCCGACGGCAAGGTGGCGCTGCCGGGACGCCGGCCGATCGCCATCACCGGGGAGGCCGCGCGCGCACGGGTCCACATGATGCGGGCGCAGAGCGATGCCATCCTGATCGGCATCGGGACGGCGCTGGCCGACAATCCGCAACTGACCTGCCGGCTGCCGGGAATGCAACGCCGCTCGCCGGTTCGCGTGGTGCTGGACGCAAGTTTGCGTTTGCCGCCCACGAGCGCGCTGGTGCGCGGCGCACGCGAGACCCCGTTGTGGGTCGTCGGCGCGATCAGTGCGTCGCCGCAGCGCGAGCAGGCCTTGCGCGCGCACGGTGCCGAAGTGCTGCGGGTCGAAGCGCGCGATGGGAAACCCGATCTGGCGGAAATGCTGAAGCTTCTTGCCGGCCGTGGCGTCACCAGGCTGATGGTCGAAGGCGGCCCGACGATCGCCGCGGCTTTGGTCGCCGCCGACAATGTCGACGAGGCGGCCTTGTTCCGGTCGCCCATGACAATAGGCGAGGGGATCGAGGCCCTCGATGGCTTCCCGCTCACCGCTTTGACGCAGTCGCCGCGGTTTGTCGCGCGTGCTATCGAACAGGTCGGCGAAGATCGTCTGGAAATTTTCGAGCGGGCCTAGCGTGGCGGATTTGAAGTTCCTACGATTGCTGCCGCCAACCCATTTAGGAACTTCAAATCCGGAAGCCACGCTAGAGTTATTGGTATTACGCGTGTCCCTTTGATTCCAAAGTTCGCGTAATGAGGGCGCTGCGAGGATCTGCGAACTTCGGAATCGGGACACTCGATGTTCACCGGCATTGTCAGCGACATCGGCGAAGTGCTCACGGTCCATCCACGGGCCGAAGGCCTCAGCCGGCTGAAGGTCGCCTGCAGCTACGACCGCGGGTCGATCGTCGATGGCGCCTCGATCGCCTGCAACGGCGCCTGCATGACGGTGGTCGCCGCCGGAACCGAGGATCGGACCTGGTTCTCCGTCGATGCCGCGGCCGAAACGCTCGCGATCACGACCGTCGGCAGCTGGCGCGCCGGAACGCGTATCAACCTTGAACGCGCGCTCAAGGTCGGCGACGAGCTTGGCGGTCACATCGTCGCGGCGCACGTCGACGGCATTGCCGAAGTCATCGCGCGCGCGAGCCTGCCCGACATGGCGCGTTTCGCGCTGCGCGCTCCCGCGCAACTCGCGCGCTTCATCGCGCCGAAGGGCTCGGTCGCGCTCGATGGCGTTGCGTTGACCGTCAACGAAGTCGCCGGCGACACATTTTCGGTGCTGATCATCCCGCACACGCTTGCGGTGACCACCATCGGAGCGTGGCAGGCAGGCACATTGGTCAATCTGGAGGTCGATCTGATGGCGCGCTATGCGGCGCGGCTGATCGAGGCGAGGTGATGGCGGGCTTGCGGTAACGCATCCGCACTTGCTACTGACACCGCAGGAACCGGAACGGAGATGATGGCGAGGCCACGAAGACGCGCTGGCAAGGACGATGGCGGCCGCAACGATGGCGGCGTCGCGGGCGCGCGCGTGCTCATTGTCGAGGCGCGCTTCTATGAGGATATTTCGGATGCGCTCCTTGAAGGCGCCAAGCGCACGCTGGCGGCGGCCGGCGCGACATATGACATTGTCAGCGTTCCCGGATCGCTGGAAATTCCGACCGCGATTGCGATCGCGGCGGATGCCGCCAAAGCCAAGCGTAAGCCCTACGACGGCGCGGTTGCGCTCGGCTGCGTCATTCGCGGCGAGACCTTGCATTATGAGATCGTCTCCACCGAATCCGCGCGGGCGCTCCTGGATTTGTCCGTGGCGCTGCGCTTGCCGATCGGCAACGGCATTCTCACCGTCGAGACCGACGCCCAGGCCTGGGTGCGTGCGCGTCCGAGCGAGGAGGACAAGGGCGGCGGCGCGGCGCGCGCGGCGCTGTCGCTCATTCGGCTCAAGCGCAGCGTTGCGCGGCGGCGATGATGCGCGACGCCAAGCCCAGAGAAGAGCGCAAGGCCAACCGTCGCGGCGCCGCGCGCCTCGCCGCCGTGCAGGCGCTCTACCAGATGGACATTGCGGGCACGGGACTGAACGACATTCTGACCCAATTCGAACGCCACTGGATCGGGCGCGAAGTCGAGGGTGACCAATACCTGCCGGCCGAGGCCGCATTCTTCCGCAGCCTGGTCGAGGGCGTGATCGTTGAGCAGCGCGCGCTCGATCCGCAGATCGACAACGCGCTGGCCAAAGGCTGGCCCTTGAAGCGCGTCGAGGCGATCCTGCGCGCGGTGTTGCGCGCGGGTGCCTTTGAGCTGCGCCATATGCTGGATATTCCCGCCCGCGTCATCGTGTCTGAATATGTCGACATCGCGCACGCGTTCGTCGAACGCGACGAAACCGGCATGGTCAACGCGGTGCTCGACCAACTCGCGCGCGAGCTTCGCGCCGCGGAATTCAATCGCGTCGCCGGATAGCGGTCGCGCAACAGGCGCCTCGCGGACAGATGCGCCGGCCAGTATGATGCCCGTCGATGCGGCATAGCCTCGGAACGCAATGATGGACGATCCAAACCAATCCGCTGAAGACCGCCTGATCGCGAACTACTTCACCCCGCTGGCGAAGCACTCGGGTGCCTATGGCTTGCAGGATGACGCAGCGACGCTGACGCCGCCGCCCGGATGCGATCTCGTGCTGAAGGCCGATGCAATCATCGGGGGCATCCATTTTTTCCGCTCCGATGCGGCCGATGCCGTGGCGCAAAAGGCCTTGCGGGTCAATTTATCCGATCTCGCAGCCAAGGGCGCCAAGCCTTTGGGATTCCTGCTGTCGCTTGGGCTGCCGGAGGACGTTGACGAGGCCTGGCTCGGGTTGTTCGCGCGCGGGCTTGGGGCCGATTCCGAGCACTTCGATTGTCCGCTGATGGGCGGCGACACGGTGCGCTCGCCGCAAGCCATCATGGTTTCGATTGCGGTGGTCGGTTCGGTGCCGCATGGCGCGATGGTCCGGCGCAGCGGCGCCAAGGTTGGCGACCGGGTTGTCGTCACCGGCACGATCGGCGACGCCACGCTCGGGCTGCGGTTGCGCCAGGACACCGGCGCGGCGCGGCGCTGGAAGCTCGACGACGCGGCCCGCGCCTACCTTGCCCGCCGCTATCTCGTGCCGGAGCCGCGCACTGCGATCGCGCCCGCGCTGCTTGCGCATGCCACGGCGGCGATGGATGTGTCGGACGGGCTTGCCGGCGATTTCACCAAACTGTGTCGGGCCTCCGGCGTGTCCGCGGATATCGATGTCGCGCGGCTGCCGCTGTCGGCTGCCGCGGCGGCGGCACTCGTCGCCGAGCCGGGATTAATCGAGCCAATTCTCACGGGTGGCGACGATTACGAGGTGCTGGCGACGGTTTCACCGGCACAATGCGATGCCTTCATGGCGGCGGCGCGCGCCGCCGGCGTCGCGGTTAGCGAAATCGGCACCGTGACGGCCGATCAAGCCGCCCCGCGTTTCATCCGCGCAGGCCAGCCGCTCGAATTCGCGCGCCGCTCCTTCAGTCATTTCTGATAAGTTCAACCCGCCGATGTGCTGCGCATGACCTGATGAATTCGTCCGCAGCTTCATCGAACATGCGCGGAGGCGCCGATGGACGACCGCACCAAATTCGCTCCGCCGGTGGGCGGCGCCCCGATGAGCCGGCCGGCGCCCGCAATGCGGCGCCAGGCGAAGCTGCGCCGGCGCTTCCCGACGGTATTTTATCTGCGCGCGCACGCGCGCAGGCGCATCCCGAAATTCGGATTCGATGCCACCGACGGCGGCGCCGGGCGCGATGGCGGCGTGGCCCGCAATGCCGCGGCATTCGATGCCATCGAGCTGATGCCGCGCTACGGCATCGACAAGGGCATCTGCGACATGGAAGTCGAACTGTTCGGCCGCCGCTATGCCGCGCCGATCGGGATTGCGCCCATGGGTCTTCCGGGCGTCGTGTGGCCGGGCGCGGAAAAGTATCTGGCCGCCGCCGCCAACAAGGCGCGGGTGCCGTATTGCGCGGGAACAGTTGCCTCCTCGACGATCGAGGAACTCGCGCCGCTGGCCGGGGACATGCTTTGGTTTCAGCTCTACCGCATGCCGCAACGCGATCACGCCGATGGTTTCGATCTGGTGCGGCGCGCGCAAGCGGCGGGCGCGCACGTGCTGGTCGTCACCATGGACGTGCCGAGCCGCACCAAGCGGCCGCGCGAAGTCCGCCGTGGCCTGGTGCTGCCGTTCCACATGCGGGCGCGCACGATCTTGGACGTCGTCACGTCGCCGGCCTGGTTGATGGCCTATCTGGAACACGGCCTGCCGCGGTTCTCCAACTACAAGCCTTATGTCGAGGGTAAACCGACGCCGGAAAAACTCGCCGCCTACAACAACAAGGACCACGCCGGCGGCGGGGCATTTTCGTGGGAAGAACTCAAACGCTACCGCGAGGTCTGGAAGGGACCACTGGTCGCCAAGGGCATTCAGCATCCCAAGGACGCCGAACTTGCGGTGGCGGCGGGCTGCGACGGCATTCAGGTGTCGAACCATGGCGGCCGTCAGGTCGAGGGCCTGCCGGCGTCCATCGACGTATTGCCTGCGATCGTACAGGCGGTGGGCAAGCGGGCGACGGTGCTGGTCGATTCAGGCGTGCGGACCGGGCTCGACGTGGTGCGGGCGCTCGCGCTTGGCGCCGATGCGGCGTTCGCCGGCAAGGCATTCCTCTATGGCCTTGGCGCCATCGGCGGCGAGGGCGGCGCCTACGTGATCGATCTGTTCAAGGAAGAAATCCGCGACACGCTTCGCCAATGCGGCATCAATGCGGTGCGCGATGCGCGCAATATTGAGGTGCGCCACCGCGGCCGCTGGCAGTTCTGACCTGCGCCAGAGCGCATTCAGCAAAAGTGGAATCCGGTTTTGCGTCCGAATGCGCTTATGCCGTTGCGTTGGCGGACCGTTTTTGGCTATACCCGCGCGGATTTGGGGTGGGATCGGTTTTAGCGACGCCAGCGGAGCCGTCGGAAGTCGAGTCCCGCGCAATGCCACCGGACGACCGGTTCAATCCGACAAAAAGGGGTCAATAATCATGACAGCTCTGTGGCTGATCGTCCTTTGCGGTGCACTGGCCATCGTCTACGCGGTGTGGGCGACTTCATCGGTGATGAGCGCCGACGCCGGCAGCGCGCGGATGCAGGAGATTTCGGCCGCCGTGCGCGAGGGCGCGCAGGCCTATCTCAAGCGCCAGTACACGACGATCGGCGTCGTCGGCGTCGTGATTTTCCTGATCGTCGGCTACTTTCTCGGCTGGCTGGTTGGTATCGGTTTTGCCGTCGGCGCTGTGCTTTCGGGTGTTGCCGGATTCATCGGGATGAACGTGTCGGTGCGCGCCAACGTACGCACCGCGCAGGCCGCCATCGGGTCGCTGGCGGGCGGCCTTGAGCTCGCGTTCAAGGCTGGCGCCATCACCGGCCTGTTGGTGGCGGGGTTGGCGCTGCTCGGCGTCACGCTCTATTTCGGTTATCTCGTCGGCACCAGGGGCATGGCGCCCAACGACCGCACCGTCATCGACGCGATGGTGGCGCTCGGCTTCGGCGCCTCGCTGATTTCGATCTTCGCCCGTCTCGGCGGCGGCATCTTCACCAAGGGCGCCGACGTCGGCGGCGATCTTGTCGGCAAGGTCGAGGCCGGCATTCCCGAGGATGACCCGCGCAATCCGGCGACGATCGCCGACAACGTCGGCGACAATGTCGGCGACTGCGCCGGCATGGCCGCGGACTTGTTCGAAACCTACGCGGTTACCACGGTCGCAACGATGGTGCTGGCGGCGATCTTCTTCGCGTCGACGCCGTTGCTGCTGCCGATGATGACCCTGCCGCTGGCGATCGGCGGCATCTGCATCATCACCTCGATCGCCGGCACGTTCTTCGTCAAATTGTCGGCCGGCGAAAATCCCTCGATCATGGGGGCGCTCTACAAGGGCCTCATGGTGACGGCGGCACTCTCGCTCATCGGCATCGCGGGCGTGATCTATCAGCTGATCGGATTTGGCGCACTTGCCGGCGTGAAATACACCGGCATGTCGCTGTTCATTTGCGGTATCGTCGGCCTCGGCGTGACCGGTCTGATCATCTGGATCACGGAATACTATACCGGCACGGATTTCCGCCCGGTGAAGTCGATCGCCGCCGCCTCGGTCACCGGCCACGGTACCAACGTGATCCAGGGCCTTGCGATCTCCATGGAATCCACGGCGGCGCCCGCCATCGTGATCATCGCCGGGATTCTCATCACCTACGCGCAGGCCGGCTTGTTCGGGATTGCGGTGGCGGTCACGACCATGCTCGCGCTCGCCGGCATGGTGGTTGCGCTCGATGCCTTCGGCCCGGTCACCGACAATGCCGGCGGCATCGCGGAGATGGCGGGATTGCCGAAGGAAGTGCGCAAGTCGACCGACGCGCTCGATGCCGTCGGCAACACCACCAAGGCCGTGACCAAAGGCTATGCCATCGGTTCGGCCGGCCTCGGCGCGCTCGTGCTGTTTGCCGCCTACAACGAAGACCTCAAATTCTTCATCGCCAATTCCGCCAGGCACCCCTACTTCCAGGGCGTTACGCTCGATTTCTCGCTCACCAACCCCTACGTCGTGGTCGGACTTTTGTTTGGCGGGCTGCTGCCGTATCTGTTCGGCGCCATGGGCATGACGGCGGTCGGACGTGCCGCGGCCTCGATTGTCGAGGAGGTGCGGCGGCAGTTCCGCGAGCATCCGGGCATCATGAAGGGCACCGAAAAGCCGGATTACGGCCGCGCCGTCGACATGCTCACGCGCGCCGCGATCAAGGAAATGATCGTGCCCTCGCTGCTGCCGGTGCTGTCGCCGATCATTGTCTATTTCGCGATCTATTTCATTGCCGGCAGCGGCGCGGCGGGCAAGTCGGCGGCGTTCTCCGCGGTCGGCGCCATGCTGCTCGGCGTCATCGTCACCGGGCTGTTCGTGGCGATCTCGATGACCTCGGGTGGCGGCGCCTGGGACAACGCCAAGAAATACATCGAGGACGGCCACTACGGCGGCAAGGGCTCGGACGCCCACAAGGCGGCGGTGACCGGCGACACGGTTGGCGATCCCTACAAGGACACGGCCGGTCCTGCGGTCAATCCGATGATCAAGATCACCAACATCGTGGCGCTGCTGCTGCTGGCGGTGCTCGCGCATTGAGACCGCGGGACGCGCGCCAAAACGAAAAGCCCCGCGGCCAGGCTGCGGGGTTTTTGCGCGCCACCCGAACTGGACGCGCGGCTAGTTCGTTTTGAAAATCCGGAACAGGTAGCCGATGTAACTTAAATCTTCGCCGCCGGATGGTGTCGTGCGGCTGATCGCGTCGAAAATCTTGCCGTCCTTGATGCTGTAGTCGGCGAGCTTCTTGACCCGGCGCTGGTTATCGAAATAGACCGCCACGATGCGTCGATTGACTTCCTCCTGCGGCAGGAAGGCGGTCTGTTCGGTGCGTTGTGAAATGTAATAAAAAACTTCGCCGCTCACGGTGGCGACCGTCGAGGGCGTGCCGAGGACAATCAGCACCAGCTCCTGCGTGGCGCCGAGTGGAAGCTGTTCGAGCGCGCCTTCAGGGACGATGTAGCCGCGCTGATAGGCTTGGGTGAAACCGCCCGTGCATGCCGCCAGTGCACCGGCGCATGCCGCAATCGCGAGGGCGACGGCCAGCGGACGCGCGCCAGCCGCGGCGCGGGAGCCTAGCTTCACGGGTGTTGTTTCCCCTTGCATGGATCGTGCAGTTGACCTACCCCGCACGTCCGTTGATTTCAACGCAACCGGTGGCCCGGCCCTGATCCCGGAGCGGGCGGCGCGGTGCAAATCCGCCGAATTTGGTCGATGATATTCCGCTTCCTTCGCCGCAGCCCGTCAAATACCACCATTCAGGCTCTCTATGGCGCGATCGTGGCGCACGCACGTTTACCAAGTTTCTATATCGGCTACGGCGTTCCCGACACCGCCGCAGGCCGGTTTGACATGATTGTACTCCATCTCGTGCTGCTGGCGCGCCGGCTCGAAGCAGGCGAGGGACCGGAGGGCGCCGTCGGGCTGGGCGTGTTTGACGTGTTTTGTCAGGATCTCGACGCCAACCTGCGCGAAATGGGCGTGGGCGA